>NZ_JAAGPQ010000070.1:0-46085 GCF_017104985.1 Paraburkholderia sp. Ac-20342
TTTTGTGTTTTTCTGCAGCAGATGGCGGCATACGAGTTACACGAGTGTGACTGGCGTGCAGACGTGTGCGATTGCGGTCACGCGCGCGCTTCGCACTGTGTCTGGCGGCGCCCGCACGCCGTCGATCGCGAGCGTCGCCGGGCCGTAGGCCGCTTGCAGCCGCGCGAGACCCCGCGCGGTGCGCTCGCGCTCGGCCGCGCCGATCGCGCCGTCGATGCGCTCGCGCTCCGCGAGCCGTGCTTCGAGCCGCGTGCCCTCGGCGTCGATGACGAGGCCGAGGCTGCCGAACGCGCGTCCGAGCGACGCGTTCGGATCGAGAAAACCCAGATGCAGGCGCGCGGGCGCGTCGATCGTGATGGCCGTGCAGGGCTGGAGTCGGCGAAGCTGGAGCGGCATCTCGAGTGTCCTTAGGTATCCCTGGCAGGTAGGCGTGGTGTGCGCCTCGGCAGATGCTTGAGCAGATGCCGGCGCAAGGGCGTCCGTGAATGCGGCGTGGGCCGTCGCGGCGGCGCGCCGAGGACTTCAAGCAGAAGCCGTACCAGGCGCGCGCGAAGCGCGGCCTGGCTGGATGTGCCGAGAATTTGCCGCGGATGTGCGGGGACCGTGCCGGGAAAACCGGCGGCCGGGGGACCCGGCGTGCGGCGCGTTGCGCGCCGCGCTGTCCCGCGCGGGAATGGACGCTATGTGACGCCGAAGGTGCACTGTGTCACCCGCTGTTTCATCGGACGATGCAGCGCAGTGCGATGCGGTGCGGGGTTGCGTGAGGTGTCAAGCGTGAGGCATGAGGCGGGCCCCGCCGCCTCAACCGCCTTACCCCGCCTTCGGCGCGTCGTACTTGATATAGCGGAAGCGCTGGTCGTCGGCCGGCGTGCCTTCGAGCGCTCCGCCTTCGAGGCCCGGCTGCCAGTGGATCACCGACTCGATTTTCGTGGCGAGCGCGAAGTCCTTGTCGGTGATGCCCTTCGCGCTGTGCGTCATCAGCTTCACGATCACGAATGCATAGGAGACCGTCAGATCGGGGTGATGCCACGCGGCTTCCGCGAGATGGCCGACCGTATTGACCACCATCAGCGTGCCTTTCCAGCCTTCGGTCCGGTACTTGCGCCGCAGCCAGCCGTCCTCGTAATACCAGTGTTCGAGCGGGCCGGCGAGGCGTTGTTTGATCTCGTCGTCGGAATAGACCTTCTCTGTGTGTGCCATGACTGTTTGCTCCTCGGTCGCCCGTTGCCGGGCAAAGGACACGTTGCGCATCCCGGAAGTGACACAGTATGTGCCGCTTTCCGTGACGCAACCACCCCAGGGTTGCTCCGCGGCGCGCGCAAACGGGTGGCGCGCGAGCGGCGCAAGTGCCATGACACACGCCGTGACAAGCGCCACGACACCTGCCGTGAGACCCGCCGTGACGCGACCCGCACGCCGCGCATTCGTGCTCGCGGCCGGCATGCCGCGCCACCCCGGCGCATTCCCGGCATGGAATATGCGTTGGCCGTTCATGCGCCGCGAAGCCCGACATCGAATCGGGATAGGGCGTTCCGATCGTTACCTGTACTCGAGAAGGCGCGCACGATGCGACGAGGTAGCGTGGGTCATTCGTGAGTTGAACAGCAGGACAATTCTGGAGGAGACATGAACTTACGCACTGTGGTTCTTGGGCTCGCGATCCTCGCATCGGCAGCCTTTAGCTCGCTGGCTGCACAGGCCGATTCGCAGCTCGACGGACTGATGAAAAACCCCGCCAACTGGGCGGCCCAGGCGGGCGACTATGCGAATCACCGCTATAGTCCGCTCAAGCAGATCAACGAGAGCAACGTCGGTAAGCTGCAGGTCGCATGGACCATGTCGACCGGCGTGCTGCGCGGCCACGAAGGCGCGCCGCTCGTGATCGGCGACACGATGTACATCCACTCGCCGTTCCCCAACAAGGTGATCGCGATCAACCTGAAGGATCAGACCTTCCTCTGGCAGTATCAACCGAAACAGGACGACCAGGTCATCTCCGTGATGTGCTGCGATACCGTGAATCGCGGCCTCGCCTACGGTGACGGCAAGATCTTCCTGCAACAGGCCGACACCAAGCTCGTCGCGCTCAACGCGAAGACCGGCGAGGTGGTGTGGACCGCGCAGAACGGCAACCCGAAAGCGGGCGAAACCAACACCAACGCGCCGCACGTATTCGGCGACAAGGTGCTGACCGGCATCTCGGGCGGCGAGTTCGGCGTGCGCGGGCGTCTGATCGCTTACGACATCAAGACCGGCAAGCCGGTCTGGACCGCGTACAGCGCCGGCCCCGACAACGAAATGCTGCTCGACCCGCAAAAGACGATGACGTATGCCGAGGGCAAGATGGTGCCGGTGGGCGCGGATTCGTCGCTGAAGTCGTGGAAGGGCGACCAGTGGAAGCTCGGCGGCGGCACCACGTGGGGCTGGTATGCGTGGGACCCGAAGCTGAACCTTGTCTACTACGGCACCGGCAATCCGGGCACGTGGAACCCGACGCAACGCCCGGGCGACAACAAGTGGTCGATGTCGATCTTCGCGCGCGACCTGAATACCGGCATGGCCCGCTGGGTCTACCAGATGACCCCGCACGACGAATGGGACTATGACGGCGTCAACGAGATGATCCTGTCGGACCTCACCATCGACGGCAAGAAGGTGCCCGCGATCGTTCACTTCGACCGCAACGGCTTCAGCTATACGCTCAATCGCGAAACCGGACAGCTGCTGGTCGCGCAGAAGTACGACCCGGCGGTGAACTGGGCCGATCGCGTCGATCTGCATAGCGGCCTGCCGATTCGCAACGCGGCCTACTCGACCCAGGCGGCCGGTTCCGACCACAACGTGAAGGGCATCTGTCCGGCCGCGCTCGGCTCGAAAGACCAGCAGCCGGCCGCGTTCGATCCGAACACGAACATGTTCCTCGTGCCGACCAACCATGTCTGCATGGACTACGAACCGTTCGATGTCGATTACGTGTCGGGCCAGCCGTATGTCGGCGCGACGCTGTCGATGTATCCGGGCCCGAACGAGAACAATGCGATGGGCAACTTCATCGCGTGGGACGCGAGCAAGGGCAAGATCCTCTACTCGAAGCCGGAGAAGTTCTCGGTATGGTCGGGCGTGCTCGCCACCGGCGGCGGCATCGCCTTCTACGGCACGCTCGAAGGCTACCTGAAGGCGGTCCGCATCAAGGACGGCAAGGAACTGTGGCGCTTCAAGACGCCGTCGGGAATCATCGGCAACGTCTTCACCTACGAGTACCAGGGCAAGCAGTATGTCGGCGTGTACTCGGGCATCGGCGGCTGGGCCGGCATCGGCATGGCAGCCGGTCTGGAAAAGTCGAACGAAGGTCTCGGCGCGGTCGGCGGCTATCGTGAGCTGGCGAAGTACACGGCGCTCGGCGGCACGCTGTTCGTGTTCGCGATTCCTAACGAAAAGAGCTGAATGAGGCGTTGAACGAGCGGGGCCATCTGCACGGGCACGGCCGGCGCATGGGTTGTATTCGATACAGTGCACCGGCCGTTTCGTCAGCCTTGCTGGACCCACGCATTACCCCGCGCGCCCCGTTTGCGGATGAGTCGATGAAACCGGGGGCGCGCCCAACCAGGAGACAGATGCATGAAAGGCCGATCAATCCTGTTGCTCGCGGCGTTGCCCGCCGCGTTCGTTCTGCTGCCCGCCGGATACGCCCAGAACAATGCCCCGAGTGCGCAGCAGGTTGCGTACAAGGTGGTCGACGGCAACAAGGTCGACAGCGCGACGCTGCTGGGATGGAAAACCTGGCGCGCGCTCGCTTGCGAACGCTGCCACGGCGCGCAGCAACAGGGCATGGTCGGGCCGTCGCTGATCGACGCGTTCAAGACGCTCGACAAGGACGAGTTTCACCGCACGGTGTTCGGCGGACGGGTGGCCAAGGGCATGCCCGATTTCAGTTCGAGCCAGATGATGCAGAAGAACTGGGAAAACCTGTATGCGTATCTGAAGGGTCGCTCCGATGGGCAGATCAAGCCGGGCGATCTGCAGGCCATCGACGCCAAATAACGCGTGGCGCTGTCATTCCTCCGGAGGCTCACGATGCGTGATAAGAGAAGCATGTCCGTGCATGTCGCCGTTATCGCCGGCGCGCTCTGTTGCGCGGCGCTCGCCAGCACCGCGGTCCGGGCGGACGGCCCGGCGCTGCCGAACAACGACGGCGCGGACGGCGTGCTCAGAGTGTGCGCGGACCCGAACAACATGCCGTTGTCGAACAACAAGGGCGAGGGCTACGAGAACCGCATCGCAAGCCAGATGGCGAGCGATTTCGGCTACAAGCTCGAATACACGTATTTTCCGCAGCGCATGGGCTTCGTGCGCCATACGCTGCGCGAGAAGGAGGAGGGCAGCGAGCGCTTCAAGTGCGACCTGATCATCGGCGTGCCGAAGGGCTACGACATGACCTCGACGACGCAGCCGTATCTGCGCTCGACCTATGCGATGGTGCTGCCGAACCGTCCCGAGTTCGCGAACATCAAGACACCTGACGATCTGCTCAAGCTGCCGCCCGACGTGCTGCACAAGCTGCGCTTCGGCATCTTTACGCAGACGCCGGCCGTGGACTGGCTGCTCGGCCATAACCTGATCGACCAGGCCGTGTCGTACCGCGTGCAAAGCGGCGATCCGGCCGAATACCCGGGGCAGATGATCGAGCAGGACCTGCGCGCGGGCAACGTCGACGTAGTGTTCCTGTGGGGGCCGATTGCCGGCTACTTTGCGAAGCGCGCCGGCGATTCGGTCCGGCTCGTGCCGTTCCCGGCGGGGCCCGGCATCCGCTTCGACTATACGATCTCGATGGGCGTGCGTTACGGCGAGAAGGCATGGAAGGACAAGGTGGATCAATGGATCGGCGCGAATCACGAGAAGATCGACGGCATCCTCGCCACCTACGAGGTGCCGATGCTCAAACCGGTCGACGTGCCGGCGCCGAAGCCGGGCGACGCGACCCAGTGAGGCCGCCGCGGCGCGCGTGGCTGCGCGCGCTCGGCGCCGTGGCGCTGGGGATGGCGGGGGTGCTGGCGGTCATGCCGTCCGCGGCATGGGCGGCGGCCGGCGACGACATCACGCCGGCCGAGCGTCTGATCTTCCTGACCGATCATCTGCATGGCGTCGCCGCGCAGACCGAACTCGATTACGCGCTGATCGATTCCAGGCAGCCGTCGCATAGCGCCGACACCATCAAGGTGCTCGTGGTGAGCGAGGACAACGCGAAGGGCGACGCGCAGGTCTCGGACCATAGCGGCAGCGTCGCGTTGCCGATTGGCGGGCTGCAGTGCAATCCGGCGATCATCTATTTTCTGGAGCACGACATCGCGGAGATGCAGGGCCTGACAGGCGGCCAGCGCCGCTATTTCCAGCAGCGCCTGCGCCTTGCACTCGCGGCGGGGCCGCGCATCGAGACCGTGCCGGGCGAGGTCGGCGGCAAGCAGGTCCGAGCGCGGCGCATCGTCGTGCAGCCTTATCTGAACGATCCGAACGCCGAGCGTTTCGCGCAATACACCGGAAAGCGCTACACATTCCTGCTCGCCGACGACGTGCCCGGCCAGGTCATGCAGATTCGCACCGACGTGCCGGGGCCGAACAACGACTTCGCGCATCCGGCGCACACGGAGACGCTGAGCTTCCAGTCGGTGCTGCGCAAGTTGCCGCCGGGGCAGGCGCCGGTCAAGCCGTCGAACGCGCCGAGGGCGAGCCGTTGAACGGGTGCGGCACGCGCCGCTGCGTTGCCGCGTGATCGTGCTGTACGCGTGCCGGGCGGGTTCGCATGCGCATGTGTGTTCGCACGTGCTCACGCGTTTGCCTGTGCTTACGCATGCATGCGCGGTTCGCGGCGTTTTTCCGCCACCACCCTCACCCCGTTTGATCCTCGCATTGGAGCCTACGCATGCTGATCGACACCAAGGACTACACACCGAAGCTGATGGCGGCCATTGGCCAACTCGGCACCGCCACGCCGGCCACCCTGGCGGGCTACCAGGCGCTCGACGGCGCCGCCGCCAAGGGCGGCAAGCTCGATGCGAAAACGCGCGAGCTGATCTCGCTCGCGGTCGCCGTGACGACCCGTTGCGACGGCTGCATCGCCGTGCATAGCGCGGCGGCCGCGCGCGCCGGGGCGAGCCGCGAAGAGGTGGCCGAAGCGCTCTCGGTGGCGATCGCCATGAATGCGGGCGCGGCGCTCGTCTATTCGGCGCGCGCGCTCGACGCGTTCGGCCAGCAGAGCGGCTAGTTCCGATGCCGGGCGGGCGCTTCGCGACGAACCGGGTCAAGCTGAATTTCATTCGCACGCTGACCCTGCGGCAGTTGCAGATTTTCGTCGTGGCGAGCCGCTACACGAGTTTCGCGCGCGCGGCCGAGGAGCTGCATCTGACGCAGCCGGCCGTGTCGATGCAGATCCGCCAACTTGAGGACGCGGTCGGGCTGCGTCTGTTTGAACGCGTCGCGCGCAAGCTCACGCTCACCGAGGCGGGCGAGGTGCTCACGCATCGAGCGAGCCGCATCCTCGGCGAAATCAAGGACGCCGAAGACGCGATGATGTCGCTCAAGCAGGCCGACAGCGGCTCGATCAACGTCGGCATCGTCAGTTCCGCGACCTACTTCGCGCCGAAACTGCTCGCGCTCTATTCGCATCTGTACCCGAAGGTCGACGTGCACTTTTCGGTCGGCAATCGCGATGCGCTGCTGCGGCTTCTACAGGACAACGCGATCGACCTCGCGATCATGGGCCGCCCGCCGCCCGAACTCGACACGACCACGGAGCCACTCGCGAGCCATCCGCAGGTCGTGATCGCGCCGCTCGATCATCCCTTGTGCGGCGCGCGCCGTTTCGATCTGCAGGAACTGCGCGGCGATACGTTCCTGCTGCGCGAACCGGGCTCGGGCACGCGCATGGCCGCCGAGACGATGTTTCGCCAGCACCTCTTCACGCCCGCGAAGGTCGTTACGCTCGGCAGCAACGAAACGATCAAGCAGGCGGTGATGGCGGGCATGGGCGTGAGCCTGATCTCGCTGCATACGCTGCTGCTCGAACTGCGCACCGGCGAGATCGCGCTGCTCGACGTGAACGGCACACCCATCGAGCGCACCTGGCAGATCGTGCATCTGCGCACGAAGCCGCTTTCGCCGACCACGACGATGTTCCGCCAGTTTCTGCTCGACCATGCGGCGACGCATCTGGAGCGCGAGTACGCGGAATTCGCGAACCGGTTGGCGAAGCCTGCGGCCGGCACGGGGCGGGGATAGGTGCCGGCTTCGTTCAGCGCGTATGAGCTTCACGTGCGCCGCTATCGCCGATGGCACAGTGTGTACCCGCATGCCGTGACAGGCTGACAAGTATTCCTGACAGATATTCGCAAGCGACATACCTCGTGCCGCGCATGGGCGCGATCGGCACAAACCGTGCTTGACCCGATGCCGGCGAGCTGCGAGCGTGGCACGCGGCGAGGCCGGCAGGATCGCGAACGGTTACACGCACAGGCACGCGAGCAAGGCCTGCGCGCAGGCACAGGCAAGCCCACCATCCACCCGGAGGAGATCGCAGCGATGAGTTCCGGCGAGCAGCTTCAGGACTGGCGCTCTCACGCCCAGCAGATCGAAAACGAAGTCGCCAAGGTCGTCATCGGCCAGCAGCAGACCCTGAGGCTCATCAACGTTGCGCTGTTCGCCCGGGGTCACGTGCTGCTCGAAGGCGGGGTCGGGGTCGGCAAGACCACAGTGTTGCGGGCGTTCGCGCACGTGGTCGGCGGCGAATTCGAGCGCGTCGAAGGCACGATCGACCTGATGCCGGGCGACCTCGTCTATCACACCTATGTCGACGCCGACGGCAAGCCGCGCATCGAACCGGGCCCGCTCTTGCGGCACGGCGAGCAGTTGACCACCTTCTTCTTCAACGAGATCAACCGCGCGCGTCCGCAGGTGCAGTCGCTCCTGCTGCGCGCGATGGCCGAGCGTTCGGTGCTCGCGTTCGGCCGCGAGCACCGTTTTCCGCACATGACCGTGTTCGCGGACCGCAACAAGGTCGAGAAGGAAGAAACCTTCGAACTGGCTTCGGCCGCGCGCGACCGCTTCCTGTTCGAGCTGAACATGCCGACGCCCGCCGACGAGGACGCGCGGCGCGCGCTCGTATTCGACACGGCGTTTCATGACGTCGACCGCCTGCTCTCGCAACTGACGGCGTCGGTCGTGCCGTGGCCGCAGTTGAACGCGATCGGCGCGGCGATCCAGCAGGGCGTGCAGGCGAGCGAGGCGATCGAGCGCTACGTGCTCGACATCTGGCAGGCGACGGAAACGCCGCTGCGCTTCGGCATCACGCTCGACGGCGTCGACATGCAGCAACTGATTCTCGCGGGCGCGAGCCCGCGCGGCATGAGCGCGCTATTGCGCGCCGCGCGCGTGGTCGCATGGCTCGCGGGCCGCTCGCATCTGATACCGGAGGACATTCACGAAGTGCTGTTGCCGGCGCTCGGGCATCGCGTGTTCTTCACGCCGATCTACGAGTTGCGCCGCCAGGAACTCGCCGAGGCGCTGATCTTGCAGATCATGGCCAAGGTCGCGGTGCCGCGCTGAACGCACGGGCCCTGGAACCGATCCGGATCATGAACGGCACCGCGGAATTTCACTATCGTTTGCCGATACGCGCGGGCGGCGCGCGACCCGGTTCGCACCAGGGCGCGAGCTTCGGCTCGGGGCAGCAGTTCGCGATGCACGGGCGGCTGTTCGACTATCCCGACCCGCGCCGTCTCGATCTGCGTGCGAGCCTGCGCGCGGCGCGCTCGGAATGGCTCGTGCGGGTCCATCTGCAACGCGTGGCGGTGCAGGTGATCGTGATCGTCGACGTCTCGGCGTCGATGCAGTTCGGCTCGCGTCAGACCAAGCTGCACGTGGCCGCCGATTTCGTCGAGGCGCTCGGCTACAGCGCGTTTCGCGTCGGCGACCGGCTCGGCATGCTCGCGTTCGATGCGAGCGAGCGCGACGATCTCTTCGTGCCCGCGCGCAATGGCCGCGGCATGGGCCATCTGCTCGCGACGATGCTGCGCGGGTGTACGAGCCATGCGGCCGGGCGCGGCGCGCTCGAAGGATTGCACCGCTGCGTGACGCGTCTTGCCGGACGCCAGGCGCTCGTGTTCGTGGTGTCCGACTTTCATTGGCCGCTCGCGCAACTGTCGCCGGTGCTCGACATGCTCGTGCATGCCTGCGTGGTGCCGATGGTCGTGTGGGACGAGGCGGAGATCGCGCCGCCGCGTCATGCGTCGCTGCTGGCCGTCAACGATGCCGAGTCGGGCGAGGAGCGCATGGTGTGGCTGCGCGGCGATATGCGCGAGCGCTGGCGCGATGGGGTCGCGCGCCGCCGAGAGGAACTGGCCGGCGTGTTCGGCGCGCGCGGCATCCGGCCGTTCTATGTCGAAGGCGGGTTCGATCCCGAAGCGATGTCGCGCTACTTTCTGGAGATGACGGCATGAGATCGTGCGGGCTTCGGCGTGCGCTTCGATGCGGCTTCATCCGTGCGTTGAAGGAGCCGGCGCGGCGCGCGTCGCGGCTGGTGGCAGCTGGTGTTGCAAGTGTTGCATGTGCTGTGTTTGCTGCGTTTGCCGTGTATGCCGCGTTTGCGCTGAGCGGCAACGCGGCGACGGCCGCCACAGCCACGACCGCCACAGCCGCCACGACCGCGACCGTCATCGCCACCGTGCAGGAACCCCGCGCATTCGGCTACGTACTCGGCGACGTGCTGACGCAACGCGTGCTATTGCAGGCCAACGGCCAGGACCTCGGCGTGGTCACGCCGCCTTCGGTCGGCCGCACCGGTCTCTGGCTCGAACGCCGGCCCGTGTCGCTCGAAACCGATGCGGACGGCCGCCAGTGGATGGTGATCGCGTATCAGGTCGTCAACGCGCCGCAGACGCTCACGCAAATCGCGCTGCCCGCGTTGACGCTGAGTTCGGCCGCCGGCCCGCAACTGCAGGTGGCCGAATGGTCCGCGAGCATCGGCCCGCTGACGCCCGCGAATCCGTTTGCCGGCGGCGATCTGCTGCCGTTGCGGCCCGATCGCGCGGCACCCTTGCCGACGACGGCCGGCCTGCGCCGCCAGATCGCGTGGGCGCTCGGCCTGTTGCTGGCGACGCTGCTCGCGTGGGCCGGCTGGTGGGGCTGGCGCAATCGGCGCGAGTCGGCGCGGTTGCCGTTCGCGCGCGCATGGCGGCGCATGCAGGGACTCGCGGACCCGCAGGCGGCGGCTTCGAGCGATGCCTGGTTCTGTCTGCATCAGGCGCTCAACGAAACGGCCGGGCAGGTCGTGCATGCGGGCTCGCTACCTGGCCTCTTCGCGCGCGCGCCGCATCTGCAACCGCTGCGCGCACAGCTCGAACGCTTCTATCAGGTGTCGGCGGAGCGCTTTTTCGCGCCCGCGCCGCCTGCCTCCGAGTTTCCGTTGCAGGCGCTGTGCCGCGCGCTGTATCGGGCCGAACGGCGCCATCAGCGATGACCATGGCGCTCGATTTCGACTGGCCGTGGCTGCTGGTTCTGCTGCCGCTCGCCGTGCTGCCGTTGCTGCCGCGGCGCAGCGATACGCTCGTGTTTTCGAGCGTCGCATGGTTGCCGGTCGATCGCGTCGGACGCTGGGCCGGCTGGCTCGCGCGCGCTTGCGGCGTGCTTGCGATCGCGGCGATCGTGGTCGGGCTCGCCGGGCCGGGACGTTCGCAACTGCAGGTGCAGCGCACCGGCAGCGGCGCGCAGATCCTGATCCTGATGGATCGCAGCGCGAGCATGGACGAGCCGATGGGCAGCAAGGGCGTCGAGTCGCCGCGCGGCGAGTCGAAGAACAAGGTGGCGCGCGCCTCGCTGACGAGCTTTATCGGGCAGCGTCCCAACGACCGGCTCGCGTTCATGATGTTCGGCACCAGCCCGATTCTCGCGATGCCGTTCACGTACAACCATCGTGTGATCGAGCAGGCGGTTGCCGCGACCGCGATCGGCCGCGGCATGCCGGATACGCAGCTCGATCGCGGCATGCTCGCGGCGATCGCCCAGTTCGAGGGCCGGCCCACCTCGGGGCGCCGCGCGATCGTGCTCGTTTCCGATGGCGGCGCACGGCTCGACGAAACCGTGCAGCGGCGCATTCGCGAGGGCCTGCAACGCAACCAGCTTGCGCTGTACTTCATCTATCTGCGCAGCAGCGTGTTCAGCCCCGATCTGAATGCGCGGCTGCCCGCCGGCGAGTCGTCGGCGGAAGCGGAGTTGCATCGCTATTTCCTTTCGCTCAAGACGCCTTACCGGCTGTTTCAGGCCGAGGACGCGAAGGGCATGATGGCGGCCATCGCCGAGATCAACCGGCAGCAGAACGCGCCGACGACGTTTATCGAACATTTGCCGAGGCAGGACTGGAGTCCGTATTGCTTCGCGGTCGCGCTGGTGTGCGTGGCGGTTCTGGTCGGGCTGCGTCTCTTTCAGGTCAGGAGCTGGGCATGAAACGCAGATGGATTCACGCCGCGTTCGGCACTGTCGCGATCTGCTGTGCCGCGTGGGCCGCGTATGGCGGCATGCGGCTTCGGCATGCCGGGCAGGTCGAGCGGGCGATCGCGGCCGTGGCGCAGGCGCCGGGCGTCGCGCAGGCCGCGAATGCGGGCGCGGATGGCGGCCGAGGCGGTGATGAGCCGCCGCAGGTGCAGCTCGCGCGTGCGATGGCGCTCTCGAAAGCGGGCGCCTACGACGCGGCGGGACGGCTCTACAACGGCCTGATCCACGAGGGGCGGCTCGACGGGATCGGTCTTGCGGCGCTGTTCGATCTCGGCAATATGTATCTGCGCGAAGGCAGCGGTGGCGACGGCGAGGCGCGCGTGGTCAGATCGCTGGCGATGATCGGCGAGGCGAAGGCGCGCTACCGGATGGCGCTGCGCGCCGCGCCCGACGACTGGGATGTGCGCTACAACCTCGAACGCGCGCTCTGGCTCGCACCGGAGACGCAGTCCGCGCCCACGCTGCCCGATGTGAAAGAGCAGCACAACATCAAGCTGCGCGACCCGCAGAGCCAGGATTTGCCATGAGCGGCGCCATGCGCGAGCGCGGTTTCGCGAGACTGCGCCACGGCCTGACGCCGCTCGCGCTCGTCGCGCTGATCGCGGCGGTGGCGATGCCGGACGTGACGCTGCCGCGCGCCGCGTTCAGCTATATCGTGACGTTCGACATCACGCAGAGCATGAATGTCGAGGACGTCAGCCTGAACGGCGAACCGGTGAGCCGACTGAGGTTCGCGCAGGCCGCGATGCGCGACGCGCTCGGCCGCCTGCCGTGCGGCTCGAAGATCGGCTGGAGCGTGTTCACGGGGCAGCGCAGTTTGCTGTTGCTGCCGCCCGTCGAGGTGTGCGCGAACTATGACGCACTGCTTGTCTCGCTCGACGGTATCGACGGGCGCATGCGCTGGACCAACTGGAGCCGTATTGCCGAAGGCGGCGTTTACTCGGCCGTGCGCGTTGCGCAGGACGTCGGCGAAAACGCGGCGATCGTCTTCGTGACCGACGGGCAGGAAGCGCCGCCCGTGTCGGCATCGCGCGCGTTGATGCCGGGTATCAATCCCGCGCGCATCCGGGGCTGGCTGATCGGCGTGGGCGGCGATCAGCCAGCGGCGATTCCGAAGAGCGACGCCGACGGCAACCGCATCGGCTACTGGCAGGCCGACGACGTGATCCAGGTGCCGGACACGCCGGGGTCTGCCACGAACGCGCAGACGCACGAGGAGTTGTCTGAACTGCGCGGCCAGTACCTGGCGTCGGTGGCCGGGCAAACGGGCCTCGACTATCACCGGCTTTGGACTACGGCTTCGTTGGGCGATGCGCTGCTCGACCCGCGCTTCGCCCGCCGCGAACCGGTGCCGAGCGATTTGCGCTGGATTCCGGCGCTCCTCGCGTTGGTGCTGCTGGTCGTGCGGTTCGTGCCCGATGTGGCCTGGCAACGGCTGCGCGCGGGCCGTCAACGCATCGGGACGACCGTTTGGCGCTTTGGGGCGGCAGCGGGGGCGCGCAAGCCTCGGGTTGAATGAGCACTGTGCTGCGCTGAGCTGAGTGCCGCGCTGAACGTCGCGCGCGACGCCTGTCGTTCGGCATGGGTGGGACCACGCGGCCGTGCTTACGCAGCCTGCTTCACGCGCTGCTTCTCTTCGAGTTCGCGCACGAGCGGCAGCACGCGCTTGCCGAAGTACTCCACTTCCTCGATGAAGTGCAGAAAGCCGGCGAGCACGAGATCGACGCCGACCGAC
Organism: Paraburkholderia sp. Ac-20342; assembly: GCF_017104985.1. Classification (NCBI taxonomy): domain Bacteria; kingdom Pseudomonadati; phylum Pseudomonadota; class Betaproteobacteria; order Burkholderiales; family Burkholderiaceae; genus Paraburkholderia; species Paraburkholderia sp. Ac-20342. The sequence continues at coordinate 13,274 of NZ_JAAGPQ010000070.1, forward strand.
TTCAGTTCGACGATGCGCTCGGCAATCTGCTGCGGGGTACCGATCAGATTCGTGCGGAAGCCGTCGTTGTATTGCACGAGGTCTTCGAAAGTGGATTTGGCCCAGTTGCCTTCGCCTTCGGGCGACGCCTTGCCGGCCTGCCGGACCGCATCGCCGAACGCATCGACCGCCTCGACGTGAGCGTGGCGGATGATGTCGTCGAGCACGGCCCGCGCTTCTTCCTCGGTATCGCGTGCAATCACGAATGCGTTTACGCCGATGCGTACCGTGTGATGGTTTTTCGCCGCCTTCGCCTGAATGTCGTTGATCTGCGCCTTGAGGTTGTCCGGCGTGTTGCCGTTCGTGAAGTACCAGTCCGACACGCTCGCGGCGTTGTCGCGCGCGGCGCGCGAACTGCCGCCCTGGAAAATCTCGGGGTGCGGCTTCTGCACCGGCTTGGGACTCAGCGTGTACTGGTTGAAGCGATAGAAGTCGCCCTTGAACGTGAAGTTGTCCTGTGTCCAGATGCCTTTGAGCGCCTCGATGAATTCGTGCGAGCGGCGATAGCGTTCGTCGTGTTCGAGCCACGGCTCGCCGATCGCGGTGAACTCGCCCTTGAACCAGCCGCTCACGACGTTGATGCCGATGCGGCCGTTCGAGATGTGATCGATCGTGGCGATCTGCTTGGCGACCACGGCCGGATTCCACGGACCGGGCAGGATCGCCGCCAGCACCTTGAGCTTCGTGGTCGCGTGCAGCAAGGCCTGGCTGAACGATACCGACTCGTGCTGATACTCGGCGTTGTAGCCGGCCGTGAAGCGGATCTGGCTTAGCGCGTAGTCGAAGCCGGCCTGCTCGGCGGTTTGCGCGAGCTTCTGGTTGTATTCGAGGCGCCAGTCGGTGCGCTGCTCGATCGTGCTGACGACGAGGCCGCCGCTCACGTTGGGCACCCAGTAGGCGAACTTCACGGCGTCGTCATGCGAGAGGGAATGGCTCATGTGAATTACCTCATGAAGTGATGGAACGGTGCGGGCGGCGCGCGGTGCGTTGTGATGGATGGGATCGGACAGGGGCCTGTAAAGAGCTATATGACCCGCGCCGCCGATTGTTCAATGTAGCGGGCGGGCACGCCGAAGCGAACCAACAAAAGTTCAGAATCAAAGCAGGTTTGGCGCTATGGCGTGGAGTAGGTGCGAGTAACAGGTGTGGCTGGCGCGGCACGAGGCCGCCGCGTTGGGACGCGCGGCGCGGTTGCCGACGCTCCGGGCGGTAAAAAACGAACGCGCGCAAATGGCGCCGACGGCCCGCGACGCGTTGCAGCATCGGGTTTATCACTCCAGCAGATAACCGTATCGGATTTGCTTCGTTGGCTTTGCGTGCGCGGGCCGGTAAATTCGTCTGACTGAACGCGCCTTGGGGGCTTCGCTCCCCTGGTGTCCGCTGAACAGTTTCGACGACGAGCTTCCCGTGACGACTACCGCTTCCGCCGCGCGCGGCACCTTTGCTACCCCGACGGCCAGCGCCGCCGCCCGTTTCCATGCCGGCCAGCACATCGAGATTCGCGCGTTCGACGGCCCGCTCGGCGCCGAAGTGCTCGGTCTCGATCTCGCCCAGCCGCTTGCCGCCGACGACTTCGCGCGCATTCACCGCGCGCATCTCGAACACCACGTCCTCGTGTTTCGCGAGCAACGCATCACGCCCGAGCAGCAGATCGCCTTCAGCCGCCGCTTCGGTCCGCTGCAGATTCATGTGCTGCATCAGTTCGGGTTGCCGGGCCACCCCGAGGTGCTGGTGGTGTCGAACATCGTCGAGAACGGCAAGCCGATCGGCCTCGGCGACGCCGGTCACTACTGGCACTCCGATCTGTCGTACAAGGACAAGCCGAGCCTCGGCTCGCTGCTGCATGCGCAGGAGTTGCCCGCGGAAGGCGGCGACACGCTGTTCGCGAACATGCACCTCGCGTGGGACACGTTGCCGGCGCATCTGCGTGAGGCGGTGGAAGGACGCACGGCCGAACACACCTACCTCGCGAAATACGCGGAATTGCAGCAGCGCAGCCCGTGGCGGCCGAATCTGTCCGCCGAGCAGATCGCCCAGGTGAAGCCGGTCGTGCATCCGATCGTGCGCACGCATCCGGAGACGGGCCGCAAGGCGCTGTTCGTCAGCGAGCACTTCACGACGCGCGTCATCGGCATGCCCGAAGACGAGAGCACGGCTCTGCTCGCGGAACTGTTCGCGCACAGCGTGCGCCCCGAGCATCTGTATCGGCATCGCTGGGCCGAGCACGACATGGTGTTCTGGGACAACCGCTCGCTCATGCATCTCGCGGCCGGCACGCCCGATCATCTGCGCCGCAAGCTGTATCGCACGACGATCGAGGGCGATGCGCCGTTCTGAGCGTCACGTCTTTCATCACCCCAACACCGATCGCACCGCACGCCGACTGGAGTTTCAATGCCGTTCCGTTTTAGACCGACTGCCGCGCGGCCGTCGTTTGCCCGCCGTTGCACGGTGCTATTGCTGAGCCTGTCGATGGGCGCCGCGGGTTTTGCCGCGAGTTTCGCTGTGTCTGCGCCCGCGTATGCCGAAGGCCGGATTCGTGTCGCCGAGCAGTTCGGCATCGTTTATCTGCTGCTCAACGTGGCGCGCGACCAGCAGTTCGTCGAGAAGGAAGGGCGCAAGGAAGGGCTCGACATCAAGGTCGACTGGGTCCAGCTCTCGGGCGGCTCGGCGATCAACGACGCGCTGCTGTCGGGCGCGGTCGATATCGCCGGGGCCGGCGTCGGCCCGTTGCTGACGATCTGGGACCGCACGCGCGGCCGGCAGAACGTGAAGGGCGTCGCGTCGCTTGGCAATCTGCCGTACTACCTCGTGAGCAACAACCCCAACGTGAAGACGATTGCCGATTTCACGGAGAAGGACCGCATCGCATTGCCGGCCGTGAACGTCTCCGTGCAAGCGCGCGTGCTGCAATACGCGGCGGCCAAACGGTGGGGCGATAAGGACTACAACCGGCTCGACCCCTACACGCAGGCGTTGCCGCATCCCGACGCGGCCGCGGCGATCATCGCGGGCGGCACGGAAATCACCGGGCATTTCGGCAATCCGCCGTTTCAGGAGCAGGAACTGGCCGGCAATCCGAAGGCGCATATCGTGCTCAATTCGTACGACGTGCTCGGCGGGCCGAGTTCGGCGACGGTGCTCTACGCCACCGAGAAATTCCGCAACGGGAATCCGAAGACGTATCGCGCGTTTGTCGCCGCGTTGGCCGACGCCGCGCAATTTATCAACGCGAATCCGCAGGCCGCGGCCGATATCTATATCCGCACGAACCAGTCGAAGATCGATCGCAATCTGCTCGTGAAGATCATCACGAATCCGCAGGTGCAGTTCAAGGTCGCGCCGCAGAACACGTTCGGGCTCGCGCAGTTCATGCATCGCGTCGGTGTTATCAAGAACGAACCGGCTTCCTGGAAGGACTATTTCTTCGACGATCCGGCGACGGCCGCCGGAAGTTGAATCGAGGTTGAACATGAAATCAGGCACGACACCGCTTATCGATCCGACGCTCTCGCAGGGGGGGCTCTGATGGCGGCCAATCCTACCCTGCTGTTTCCCGAGCACGCCGCGCCGGCGACCAGCGGCAAGCTGCTCACGGTCGAAAACGTGAGCCTCGAATACCGCACGCGCGAGCGGCTCGTGCGCGCGACCCACGACGTGAGCTTCGACGTCTACGGCGGCGACCGCTTCGTGCTGCTGGGGCCGTCCGGCTGCGGCAAGTCCACGCTGCTCAAGGCGGTGGCCGGCTTTATCGAGCCGAGCGCGGGTGCGATCACGCTCGACGGTCAACGCGTGCGCGGCCCCGGCGCCGATCGCATCGTCGTGTTCCAGGAGTTCGATCAGTTACCGCCGTGGAAGACGGTCGCGCAGAACGTCGCGTTTCCGCTGCGCGTCGCGCGGAAGCTCTCGAAAGCCGAAGCCCACGAGCGCGCGCTGCACTATCTCGACAAGGTCGGGCTCGCCGCGTTTGCGCAGGCTTATCCGCATACGTTGTCGGGCGGCATGAAGCAGCGCGTCGCGATTGCCCGCGCGCTCGCGATGCAGCCGCGCGTGCTGCTGATGGACGAACCGTTCGCCGCGCTCGATGCGCTCACGCGCCGCAAGATGCAGGAAGAACTGCTGCGGCTGTGGGAAGAGGTGAATTTCACGCTGCTGTTCGTCACGCATTCGATCGAAGAGGCGCTCGTGGTCGGCAACCGGATTCTGTTGTTGTCGCCGCATCCGGGCCGCGTGCGTGCCGAGCTCAATAGCCATCAGTATTCGCAGGACAGCTTCGGGCGTGCCGATTTTCAGCGCAGCGTCGCGCGCATTCATCACCTGCTGTTCGAGCAAACCGAAGCGACAGAACAGAACGAGACGACGGAGATCGTGCAATGAGTACGCCCGCTACGCTATGGCCGCCGGTTCGCGACGAATATGAGCGGCCGCTCGAATCGCTTGCACTGCCTGACTCGCTCGCGCCCGAAGCGCCGTTGTCGCCGGCAACGCGTCTGTTCGCGCAGGGCTGGTTGCGCAAGACGCTGATTGCGCTGGTGCTGATCGGCGCATGGGAAGTTGCCGCGCGCATCATCGACAACGATCTGCTGCTGCCGACCTTCGGCGCGACGTTCAGCGCATTCGTGCAGGGCGTGTGGTCGGGCGAACTGCTCGTGAAGACCGCGGTGTCGCTATCCGTGCTGCTGCGCGGCTATCTGCTCGGGGCCGCGCTCGCTTTCGTGCTTACGTCGCTCGCGGTGTCGACCCGCGTGGGGCGCGATCTGCTGTCGATGCTGACCGCGATGTTCAACCCGTTGCCGTCGATCGCCTTGCTGCCGCTCGCGTTGCTCTGGTTCGGCCTCGGCACCGGCAGCCTGCTGTTCGTGCTCGTGCATTCGGTGCTGTGGCCGCTCGCGCTCAATACGTACTCGGGCTTTCAGGCGGTGCCGGCCACGCTGCGCATGACCGGGCGCAACTATGGTTTGACGGGCATGCGCCACGTGCTGCTGATTCTGGTGCCGGCCGCCTTGCCGTCGATTCTGGCCGGCCTGCGCGTGGGCTGGGCGTTTGCATGGCGCACGCTGATCGCGGCCGAACTCGTGTTCGGCGCCAGCTCCGGCAGCGGCGGGCTCGGCTGGTACATCTTCCAGAATCGCAACGAGTTGTACACGGATCGTGTTTTCGCGGGGCTGGCCGCTGTGATCGTGATTGGTTTGCTGGTCGAGCATCTCGTGTTCGATACGCTCGAACGCGTGACAGTGCGGCGCTGGGGTGTGCAGCAGTAAGGGGCGCGCAGGGGGGCGGTGTGTCGTGAGTGGGCCGCGCGTCGGCGGCTTATTCTGCCGTCTTATGTCGCTGTCTTAGGCCACTGCCTACTGCCTCACGCCGCTATCTCACGCCGCCGCATAGCCCAGATGCGTCGCCGCCGTGCCCGCCAGTGCGAGCAGTTTGTCGTCGTCGGCGGGTTCGTCGGGGACCACGTACAGATCGGCGATATCGGTCACCGGATCGCTGAATGGCGTCGGACAACGGTGCTGCGAGACGAGAAAGTCGCTGATCGGCGACGCATCGGCCACGTCGAGAAACGTGCCGATGCTTGCCGCCGTCGTGCGCGGGTCTTCGATCACCCGGCGATACGACACGTTGAGCGCGCGGTCCGCGGGAATCTCGGCGAAGAAGCCGATGATCTCGTTCACGTATTGCTCCCAGACGCGGATGCCGTCTTCGATCGAGCCGATCCAGTGCTTGCGCAGCAGCGAATTGGCGACGTGGCGCGGATCGCGGTGAATATGAATGAAGCGCGCCTGCGGCAGCAATTCGCGTATCAAGCGCAGACACGACCCCGAACGCGGCAGACGTTCGATCGAACCGGCGCGTCCCGACAGCACGGTCGGATCGGCATAGGACGGATGCTTGTCGCCCCAGATCGGTGCAGTCATGCCGAGTTCTTCGCGATAGAAACGCTCGACCCACGGCCCCAGCGTGCGACGGCAGAAATGGCGAAAGTGCTCGCGCTGGGCCACGCCGAGCAGATCGGGCCGAGTGCCGACTGCTTCGAGCGTGTTCTTGAGCAACGCGAAAATCCGGCATTCGTTGGTCAATTGAATGAGCGGATGAACGTTGAGGACGGAGCAGAGAAAGGTCGTGCCGGATCGCGGCGAACCGACGATGAAAAGCGGGGCAGAGTCCATATGTCCTCCTGAGCATTCATCGTTCACAGCATACGCACGACAGATGGCGAGAACCTGACGCGGGCGTGACCGTTCTGAGCGGCTGCGCGTGCCGTTGTATGTATCTGCTGCGAGCAAGCGGCATACCATCGCGCCGTTCGCCGCGCACAAGGCGGCACGGGCAAATTTCCGGTTGCCGCCGGCTGCGCCTTGGACTACAAATTTAAGGTTATGCCCCCGCTTAACGGAGAAGGAGAGTGCCGCCATGGGAATGCGCCCCGATCCCACTTTTCATGCCTCGCCGAAACTCGCGATGGACGCGCCAGCGGAGGAATACGCCTACACGGCGTTGCTGAGCCCCGATTTTTCGCAGCCCGATGCGCTTGCCGTGATCGACGTGAAGCCCGGTTCGCCGACGTATAGCCAGGTCGTTCATACGGTACAGGTGCCGTACAAGGGCGACGAGTTTCATCATTTCGGCTGGAACGCGTGTTCGTCCGCGCTTTCGCCGTTGACCGGCCATGCGTTTCTCGAACGGCGCTATCTGATCGTGCCGGGCATGCGTTCTTCGCGCATCTATATCGTCGATACGAAGCCGCATCCGACCCAGGCGAAGATCCACAAGATCATCGAGCCCGAGGAAATCTTCCGCAAGACCGGCTATTCGCGTCCGCACACCGTGCATTGCGGACCGGAAGGCATTTACGTCAGCACGCTCGGCGGCGCGGGCAAGGACGGCACCGAAGGGCCGCCGGGGATTTTTATCATCGACTGTCAGACGTTCGAGGTGCTCGGCCGCTGGGAGATCGAACGCGGCGCGCAGGAAAAGCACTACGATTTCTGGTGGAATCTGCCGCGCGACTATATGGTGTCGAGCGAATGGGCACTGCCGCCGCAATTCGAAAACGGCATCGTGCCGGAAGATCTGCTCGCGAATAAGTACGGACACCGCGTGCACTTCTGGGATCTGCGCGCGCGGCGCAACGTGCAGACGCTCGATCTCGGCGCGCATCATCAGATGGCGCTCGAAGTGCGGCCCGCGCACGATCCTAGCCGCGAGTACGGCTTTGTCGGCGTCGTGGTCGATACGACCAATCTCGAAGGTTCGATCTGGACGTGGTGGCGCGAAGGCGGGACATTCCACATCGAGAAGACCGCGACGATTCCGCCCGAACCCGCGCCCGCCGACGAATTGCCGCCGCTGCTGCTAGGCTTCGGCGCGGTGCCGCCGCTCGTCACCGACATCGATCTGTCCATCGACGACAAATTCCTCTACGTTGCCTGCTGGGGAACCGGCGAGATGCGCCAATACGACGTGAGCGAACCGCGCAAGCCGAAGCTGACGGGCTCGGTGCGTATCGGCGGAATCGAGCGGCGCACACCGCATCCGAACGGCAAAACTTTCTCGGGCGGACCGCAAATGGTCGAGATCAGTCGCGACGGCCAACGCGTCTATTGGACCAATTCGCTCTATTCGACGTGGGACGACCAGTTCTATCCCGACGGCGTGCCCGGCGTACAGGTGATGGCGCACGCGGCGCCGAACGGCGGCCTCACGCTGTCCGACGACTACTGGGTCACGTTTCCCGACGGCTACCGCGCGCATCAGATCCGGCTCGAAGGCGGCGACTGTTCGACCGATTCGTTCTGCTACCCGTCGGTGGGCGTTTGAGCGGCGTCGTTTCGCCGCAAACCGGCCTGTGGCTGGCCGTCCTCGCGAGTGGTGTGTATCACGGGCTCAATCCCGCGATGGGGTGGCCGCTCGCCGTGTCGAATGCGTTAATGGAGCGGCGCATCCAGGCACTGTGGAGCGCGCTCGTCTATCTCGCCGTGGGGCACGTCCTCGCGATTCTGCTGATGATGCTGCCATTCGCGATGCTGCTCGGCGTGCTCGCGTGGCAGCATGAAATACAGGTTGGCGCGAGTGTGCTCGTGATCGGCTTCGGCATCGTTTTGCTGATTCGGCGCCGTCATCCGCGCGTGCTCGCGAGAATTCCGCCGTCGCGTCTTGCGCTCTGGTCGTTCGCGGTGGCGCTCGCGCATGGCGCCGGGCTCATGCTCGTGCCGATCTACCTCGGTCTGTGCCGTGCCGACGATCCCGACGCTGCGCATCGGGCCGCGCGAACGCTGATTGCAACGAGTCTACGCATGGCGGTATCGGTCTCCGTCATTCACGCGGCCGCGATGATGATGGCCGGCGGATCGCTCGCATGGCTCGTCTATCGTTACCTCGGGCTCAGATTCGTTTCGCGCAGCTGGTTCAATCTCGATGCGCTGTGGGCGTCGAGCCTGATTCTGGTTGGCGCGTTGTCGCTGCTCCTGAATATGGGCATGGACGGCATGCCCGGCGTGTCCGGTGTGTCGGGCATCGGCGGCTGAATCGATTCGGGCTACAGATCGAAGCCCATCTGTTCGCGGCCCAGCAACGTCAGGTCCGCAGCCGTTGCACGTCCGACGAAATCGGCTTCGAAATGGTCTGCCGGAAAATCGGGCGGGCTCGTGCCGTCACAAAAGCTCGCCAGTTGCCGCTTCAGATAGGCATCGTTCTTCGCGCACGACGGCGCCGACGCGATGTACATCACGTTGCTATAGCCCTTGCCGCGATGCGCGTCCTCGACCGCGTGAATCACGTCGCTGTGCCAGAAGACCGTGTCGCCGGCCTGCATCAGCGGAATCGACGAAAGGGCCTGAAATAGCGGCGCGTGGTATTCGGGTTTGATCGACAGCGCGCGGCCCGGCATCGCGCCGCAGAGGTCGTCGTCGGCGACGTCGTCCTGCAACGCGCGCAGCAGGATATAAGCCATCGCGTTCGCGATCGGTACGAGCTGAAGCGTGCCGTCGCCGGGACCTTGCGGCGTGAGCGCGGTCCAACCCTGGAAGGTACGGAACATCGAGCACACCGCGGGCGACGGAATTTCCTCGACCTCGGTTCGCCAGGCGGCATCGAACGGATCGTAGGCGCGCCAGTTGCCCGAGAACACATGCCGGTACACCTTGCGGAAATTCGCCTCGATCCAGCGCTCGACCGAACCGCCGTCGCAATGCGCGGACAGTCCCAGCGATGCCGAGCCGGGCGGCCGGCGGCGCAGACGGTCCGCGTAAACGGGCACGCGCTCAGGGTCGAAATGCACGCGGCCTTCGCTTTCGCTGCGCCATAGGCGGTTCAGAAACACGCGCGCCTGCGTGAGCGCGGGAGACTGCCGCGCGAGTACCTGCGGCTTCGACCAGTACACGCCGTAAATCTGCGGCTTGCTCGAAGCGAGTTGGCCGAAGTACTTGTCTTCCGCGCGGTTGAGCAGCTTCGCATCGAGGTTGTTGCTCTCGACGTAGTGAGCGATATCTCGATCCCATTGCTCGACGAGTTCGCGCTTGAACACCTGGCGAATCACGCACGCGCCGCGCGCTTTGACGAGTGAGATCTGGTCGGCGCTCACGCGATTCGCCGCGATGTCCGCGAAGCGGATCTCGGGAATCACGGCTTCGCCGCGTTCGCGCAGCGCCGCGATCTGTTGCGCTTCGCGGGTCATCGCCGCTTCGACTTCGGCGAATACCTCGCGGTAATTGGGCAGCCTGTCGCGCAGTTCCCGTTTGGCTTTTCCGATGGCTGCCGGCAGGTCGTCAATCTGTAATGCCATGGCGTCGTCTCCTTTATCGATGGTGATGGCGATGTCGAAAGCGTACTGCGGCGCCGCTCATGCCAGTGATATGATCGGGCCAATCTTTTTGCGAATCCGGTCATGAAGGCAGCCTACGAGCACGTCGATTTCGGTGCGAGCTGTTCGGTGCGGGTGTACCACCGGCGTCTGCCGCGAATCCCGTTCGAATGGCACCATCACCCGGAGTACGAACTGACACTAACGATGAACAGTCGCGGCAAACGGTTCATCGGCGATTCGGTGGCCGTGTACGGCGACGACGATCTCGTGCTCGTGCCGCCGAATCTGCCGCATACGTGGGCGTCGAATCGTTCGATCGATGCAGCGGCGCCGCAGGTCGCAATCGTGATCTGGTTCGACGGCGCCTGGGTACGCCGTCTCGCCGACGTCTGTCCCGAGTACAACGGTTTGTGCAATCTGCTGCGGCGCGCGGCCTGCGGGCTCGCTTTTGAAAACGGCGCGGGAACGCGTTTGCGCGGCGAACTCGAGCGGCTGCTGTCGGCCGATCCGCGCGAACGTCTGAAGGCCGTGCTCGACGTGCTGGACTGGCTCGCGCAAACGCCGGGGGCGCCGCTCGCGTCGCCGGGTGCATTCGATGCGCATACGGGTGCGCCGTCCGGTTATCAGCCCGATCAGCTCAATCGCGTGCTGGCGCTGATCGACACGCAGTTCGCGCATCCGTTGCGGCTGGCGACGCTGGCAAAAGCATCGGGTCTCTCGGAGCGTTCGCTGACGCGCCACTTCACACAGCATCTCGGCGAGAGCGTGGGGCGCTATATCACGCGCGTGCGGATCGGTCATGCATGTCGGCTGCTGACCGGCACGGGCTTGCCGGTCTCGGTGATCGCGACACGCTCGGGATTTGCGAACGTCGCCAATTTCAACCGACAGTTCAAGACAGCGAAGGCACTGACACCGGCCGCATACCGGCAGCAATTCACGGGAACACGGCAGGCGGAAGACGAAACCGTGCCGCCGCTGACGGAGCGTTCGCCGTCGTTGAGTACAGGGCGACGGGAGGCAAGGCGTGGCCGATAGCAGACGGTATGGGCCGGCAGCGTAACTGCTGGCCCTATGAAGCGAGCTTGCCGCCCGCGTTCGTTTCAGGTAAATGATGCAAACCCGCATTGGCCATTACTGGCATGCCTTACCATCCCGTTCGAATGGATTCGACGACCGCCACTGCTGCACCGAATTTCGACGTTCACCTGCTCGACGTGCCACGTGCGCGCGCAGCCGGTATCGAAGTCTTCTGTCTTACGTTCGACTTTGACGCGACGCTCGATCACCCCTGTTTCGCCGTGCTTTCCGCCGACGAGCGCGCGAAAGCCGCGCGTTTCCAGCGCCACGAAGATACGCTGCGCCATGCGGCGACACGCGTCGTATTGCGCCGCCTGCTCGCCGAAAGAACCGGCGTGGCGGCTGCTGAATTGCGTTTCGAGCGGGATGCCGCGGGCCGGCCGCGACTCGTGCCGGCTCAGGAGCCGCAGCCCGACTTCAACGTATCGCATTCAGGCCGGCATGCCTTGATCGCGATTGCCGCGCGGGGCAGGGTTGGTGTCGACATCGAGGTCGCGCGCACGGACATGAACTGGCAGGCGCTGGTGCCCGCGGTATTCGCGCCCGGCGACGAGGCGTGCGTGGCGGCGTTGCCGGTGGAGCAGCGGGGCGATGCGTTCTTCAGCGTCTGGACCGCGAAGGAAGCGTTGTTGAAAGCGCTTGGCGTCGGCATCGGCGATGGCATGACGTGGTTTTCGGTGCTCGGCGACGCACGGCATGAGCCGCGTGTCGAGGTCAGCGATGCGAGCGCGCGTAGTGCAAGCCTGATTACCGGGCTCGATGCGGTTTGGCTTGCCGTGTCGCCAGGTTATTGCGGCTGTATCGCATGGTCGCGCGATGCCGCTGTACGTTCCGGGTGAACGCTCTGTGTGAGTACTCGGGGTAAGCGCGACGCGCATTGCATGAATAGCAACAGCACACTCGCGCGTTACGGCGCCAGCTCTTTACCGTCGCGCTGTGCATTGGCCGTGCTGAACAACTGCTTCAGCCTCGCGTTGACGGCAATCAGTTCCTGCACGGGCGCGGCCGCGAGTTGCTGATCGAAGAGCGTGAGCACCTGGCCGAGCAGGGCATAGGCATCGCTATCGACGGCACAGACGCCTGTTTCGAGTCCCGCCTGACGGCAACGCAAAATGACGCTTTCGGCGTCGCGAAACAGATCGGGCATCGCGGCGCCATAGCCGCGTTGATTGAGCAGCATCGTCATATAGATGGCTTGCGCCATGCTGCCGACGTGATACTGATTGCCGACGCCGCTGCGCAATGCTTCGAGCGTCATGTGATAGTCGAGCGAGATTTCGCCCGCTTTGGCCGGCACGATCGGCTGCAGCATCGCCTTCGAGCGCGACGGGGCCGATTTCGCGTGTGCTTCGTGAGGAGGGCTCGCTTTTCTGGCCATAAGCTCACTGACGCGGCCGGCTCGCGCCGGGCCGCGACATCATCTGGAACCTGATGAAGTGTCCATTGAAGCGGGACACGCTCACGCCGCGTGAAATGCGCTGCCGTTTCCGTTAGCTCATATGCAGACCGCCGTTCAGCGAGAAGTCGGCACCCGTCGCGAAGCCCGCGCTTTCCGAGGCGATCCACGCGACGATCGAGGCGATTTCTTCCGGTTCGCCGAGGCGCTTGACCGGAATGCTCTCGACGATCTTTGCGAGTACTTCGGGCTTGACCGCGCGCACCATGTCCGTGCCGATATAGCCGGGCGATACGGTGTTGACCGTCACGCCCTTGGTTGCGACTTCCTGCGCCAATGCCATCGAGAAGCCGTGAATGCCGGCTTTCGCGGTGGAATAGTTGGTTTGCCCGAACTGGCCTTTCTGGCCGTTGACCGACGAGATGTTGATGATGCGGCCCCAGCCTCGCTCGACCATGCTGTCGATGACCTGCTTGGTCACGTTGAACAGGCTCGTGAGATTGGTGTCGATCACCGTGTTCCAGTCTTCATGCGTCATCTTGCGGAATACGCCGTCGCGCGTAATACCCGCGTTATTGACGAGCACGTCGACTTCGCCGACTTCCTTCTTGACCTTTTCGAACGCTTTCGCGGTGGATTCCCAATCGGCGACGTTACCTTCCGATGCGACGAAGTTATAACCTAGCGCTTTCTGTTCTTCGAGCCATCGGGTCTTGCGTGCCGAATTCGGGCCGCAGCCCGCGATGACCGTGTAATTTTCCTTGTGCAGGCGCTGGCAGATTGCGGTACCGATACCGCCCATGCCGCCGGTTACGTAGGCAATACGATTTGCCATAAGTCCTCCTTCTTTCTGGGGTGGTGTGCAGCGAGTCGATTCGGAGGATGGGGATATTATTGGCAGCCGCCCGCAGGCCGGACGATGGGCATTTTTACCTACGGGTTAACTGCCAATCGCACGGCCGGAGCGCGGCTCGATCCTGTCATTAATGTGACATTGGCGGTGACACCGGCGGTGCCCTCAGCAGCCTCATCGGCATGGCTTTCAACTGTAATGAAACGGTGTCCGGACCGGGCGCAGGGGGATGCGCATTGCGGCACAAGGAAATCAGGCGTTGCTTAACTCGCTTTACATGCCAGCGCGCGCGCTGTAATTTCGTGCATCTGCTTCCTCACAAGGGCCTCGCAGGATGACTGACTACCTGACGGACATCGACCCGGTCGGGCTGAACTGGGTCGGGATATTCGGGCTGTTGATCGGTGGCCTCGCTCTTTTTCTTCTCGGTCTCGAGTTCATGACCGGCGGCCTGAAGGCGATCGCGGGATCGAGATTGCAGGCGTTGCTCGGCGTGCTGACCGCGAGCCGCTTTCGCGGTGTCGTGGCCGGCGCGGTCGTGACCGCCTTGCTCAATTCGTCGACGATCACGACCGTGCTGATGGTCGGCTTCGTCTCCGCCGGATTGATGACCCTGACGCAGTCTGTGCCGATGATTATGGGCGCGAACATCGGCTCGACCATCACCGCGCAGATCATCGCATTCGACGTATCGCGGCTCACGCCGTTCATGCTCGCGGCCGGCTTCGTGCTGCATGCGTTCGGCAAGCGCGAACTGCTGCGCGAGATCGGCCGCGTGGTACTCGGGCTCGGCCTGCTCTTCATGGGCATCCAGTTGATGGGCGAGGCGACGCATCCGCTGCGCACGTTTCAGCCGTTTATCGACGCGATGCAGGATATGCGCAACCCGATCGTCGGCATCGTGGTCGGCGCGGTCTTCACGGCGATCGTGCAAAGCTCGGCGGCGACGCTCGCGATCGTCATCGCGCTGAGCGGGCAAGGGTTGATGCCGCTCGAGGCGGCGATCACGCTGATTCTCGGCGCGAAGGTCGGTACTTGCGGCACCGCGCTGCTCGCGTCGATCGGCAAAACGCCCGAAGCGGTGCAGGTAGGCGTCGTGCATCTGGTGTTCAATCTGCTCGGCGTGGCGGTGGGGATTTTCGTGATTCCACAGATGGCGGAGCTGGTGCGCTACGTTTCGCCGTCGCATCCGGAGTTGCAGGGCGTCGCCCGGCTCGCGGCCGAAGCGCCGCGTCAGGTCGCGAACGCTCATACGATCTTTAGCGTGGCGAGCACGCTGGTGCTGATCTGGTTTACCGGACCGATCGCGCGGCTTGCTCAACTGATCGTGCCGATACGCGCGCAGGCGGCCAAACCGGCCGGCGACCCGCTCTATCTCGACGCGTCTTCGCTGACGGTGCCTTCGCTCGGATTGCAGCGCGTGCGCATCGAACTGACGCGGCTCGGCGGACAGGTGCTCGATATCGTGCGACGAGGCTCGCAGACGATTTCAACCGGAACGATCGAGGAGATCAATCTGCTGCTGGATCAGGACAAGGAAGCCGACCGGCTTGCCGCGGAGATTCTTCACTATATCGGCCAGCTCTCGCAGGTTCAGCATTCGGAAGACGAAGGTCAGCAGATGGTCGGCTTCACGCAGGTGGCGAGCAATCTCGAGAGCATTAGCGGCGTGGTCAGCACGACACTCATCACGATCGGCCAGCAAAGACTCACGCAGCAGATCGATCTCGTGCGCCTGCGCGACGAGGCGACCGCGCGCTTTAGCGACGCCGTGATTCGCAATCTCGAACAGGCGATTCGCACGATCGAGGAACCCGATGCCGAAGAAGGCGCGAAGGTGATCGGCGCGAAAAGCGAAATCGAACAATTGGCCACGACCGCGCGCCAGGTCGTACTCGCCAGGCTTCAACTCGCGGATAAGGCCGACGTGGTGACGTTCCGGCTCGCGATGGACCTGATCGAACAGGGCCGGCAGGTCGCACAGTTTGCGCGTGCCATTGTGAAGAACGTGGAAATGCTTCGTTGAGGTTGGCGTTGACGTTTGCGCTTGGAATAACAGTCAGGGTCCGCAGTTACCGTTAGCGATTGTCCGATGTGCGATGAATTGCCGGTAACCCCACAGAGATTCGCACCGCAGCAGCAGTAGACTGCCTGCGTGTCATCGTCATGACACGCTTTAATGGAGCGTTGTTTTCGCCCGCCTCCCCTGTGCGGGCTTTTTTCTTTTCATCGCTATTGCGGCATGCAAAGCGCGGCGCATCGGGTTCGATAGCCGCTCATGGCGCATAGCGGGCATGAAATGAACGGGCGTTCATGGTGCGCCCACGCGCCGTGGCTTGCACAATACGCAACGCTTGAGAGGATTTAACACACGTTGTGCCCGGAATTTGATAGCCTGTGTTGTAGCAGAGCATTGAACTCAAGGAGGGCTTCACCATGATGCGGTGGCTTGCTAACTGGGCTTCACAACATGCTCCTACTCCCGAGAAACAGGCCGAGCGTGCGTTGAACAACTTGCGTATGGAGCTGTTTCAGGCCGAGCAGCTCGTGCTCGATGCACAATTGCGCGCCGATTATTACCGGGCTCGCCTGACCTTTCTCGAAGAAGTGACGAGAAAAGGTATTGAACAGGTGTCGGACGAACGCAAAGGTCCGCAGGAAATGACCCAGCCACTGAAGCCCGGGCTCAAGCTGACCGCGGCGCAATAGCCGGATGAGATATCGGGCCGTTCTCAGTCGCGGCAGGTTGGGATACCCTCGTTCAGTACGCAGGGTAGGGGAGTGGCGCGACCGCTCAGAGGTTCTTGCGCGAGGCTTGATGCATGGCTTCGTGCAGGCTTCATGAGCGGCCGCGTTTCATCTTGCCCGAGCCATGGTTTGCGCCGGGCAATCGCGCCCGAATGACGGGCGTTTAACTTGCCAGATCGGCCGGCAGCTTGCCGCCGTTGGCCGCGAGCGCCTGCATGACCTGCTTGTGCAGCCAGATGTTCATGCTGGCCGAGTCGTTCATATCACCGCTGTACTTCAGTTCCTGAGCCAGCTGCTTGCGGTGGTCGAGGCTGCTGTCGATGCCGAGCGCTTTCATCGTGTCGACAATCGAGGTGCGCCAGTTCAGCGTCTGTCCGCTTTCGCTGACGAGCTGATCCATCACGGCGGCCACGTCGACGTCGGCGAGCGGTGCGGGGGTGTCAGGCGCGGCGGCTTGCGCGGCAGCCGGGTCCGGTGTCGGTTCCGCGGCGGGGGCAGGTTGGTCCGGCTTGGCCTTGCCGAACAGCTTATGCACGATGTCGCCAAAAATACTCATTTCCAGAATCTCCACAGTTGAATGACAAATGCGAGCGCGTGGCGCTCGCAGGACATGCCTTCGCTATGCTACGCGATCCGCGGAAATGAGGAGCGTGAATTTTTGTCAGCGATTGTTAGTGCCGGCTATCGGCAACGGCAATGAGCCGTGGTTGCTAGCACATCTCTGTGTATATTTATTCGGCATGCTCACGATCGAATTGCCAGATCGCGGGAAAGCCCATCAGCTCGCACATCTGCGAGAACGGATACATGCTGTTCTGTGCCTGCACGGTGCCCTTGAGTGCCTTGATCTGGCCGTAGACGTCCCGCAGTGCCTGCGCGGCGGCAAGAAATCCCGATGCCGGATAGATCGCAATCGAAAAGCCGAGCTTCTGCAATTCGGCGGGTGTCAGTTGCGGCGTGCGTCCGCCTTCGACGATATTGACGAGCAGCGGCGTATCGAACGTGCGCGCGATCGTCTCCAGTTCCTCGACGGTTTCCGGCGATTCGATGAACAGCACGTCGGCGCCGGCTTTCGCGAACGCTTCGCCGCGCCTCAATGCTTCGTCGAGTCCGAGCGAGGTGCGTGCGTCGGTGCGCGCGACGATCTGGAAGTTCGCGTCCTCGCGTGTTTCGGCTGCAACCTTGATCTTCTTCACCATGTCGTCGAGCGCAATCACCTTGCGGCCCGGCGTGTGTCCGCATTTCTTCGGAAACTCCTGGTCTTCGAGTTGAATGCCTGCGGCGCCGGCGCGTTCGTAGCCGCGTACCGTGTGTGCGACGTTGAGCAGACCGCCGTAACCGGTGTCGCCGTCGCAGATCAGCGGCGTGCCGGTTGCGCCGCAAAACGCGGTGACGCGATCGACCATGTCCGTGTAAGTGGCGAGACCCGCGTCGGGCACGCCGAGATAGGACGCGACGGTGCCGAAGCCCGTCATGTACAGGCAGTCGAAGTCCATCGAGTCCGCCATTTTCGCGGAGATCAGATCGAAGATGCCGGGCGCGGTGACGATTTCCGGTTGTGCAAGACGGCTCTTCAGTTGTTGACGTTTGCTCTGTGCGTTCATGCTGGTTCCGTTGATGACGATGAGTGTCCGTGATGTGTCGATTCAATGATCCGAGTCAATGACGTGACTCGGGGGCGACCGCTGCGCCGGCGAGCTCGGCATCGGTATCGAGGGTGGGCGGTGGCGCGATGTCTTCGAGCGAGCGCCGGTTCGTTTCGATACCGAAGAGCGCGAGCACCGCAGCCATGACGACGAGCACGCCGACGATGACCGAGAGCACGTCCTTGACGCCGCCCGTCGCATACAGGACGACCACGAGCTGCGGCGCGAGAATACCGGCGATGCGCCCCGCGCAACCGGCGATACCGTTCGCGCGCATGCGGTTCTCCGTGGCGAAAAGCTCGGGAATATACGTGGCAATACCGAGCGCGACCAGCAGATACGTGAGCGTGAAAAGCAGAAAGCCGAGCACGGTGGCCGTCGCGACGCTCGTCGAATGTCCATAGAGCCAGCCCACCAGCGCGGCGATCAGCGCCACGGCAATGAGCCCGTTTTTACGGCCGATTCTGTCGGCAACCAGCACGCCGAGGAAGGCGCCGGTGGGACCGCCGAGCGACATCAGCGTGGTATAGCCGAGCGACGAAGCCATGCCGAGCCCCTGTTTGATCAGGAATGTCGGCACCCAGACGATAAAGCCATAGATCACCACATTCACGCCGATCTGCACGCAGATCGCGAGTAGCGTGCGGCGAATCTGCGCGGCTTTGAACAGGTCGAAAAGTGTTGTGGAACGTGGCGGCGCGCCGAGCGCTTCGAGCGATGGCGCGATGGGAGGCAGTGCCTCGCCTCGCGACGATTCCGCCTCCGCCGCGCGAAGAATCGCCTCGGCTTCCGCGTCGCGGCCTTGGGATTCGAGCCAGCGCGGCGACTCGGGCATCTTCTTGCGGATCACCCACACAACGAGCGCGCCCGCGCCGACGAGAGCAAACATCGCGCGCCAGCCGATCGTCGGAATGATCAGATAGCCGATGAACGTCGAGAAGAACAGCGCCGAGTTCGTAATCAGCGAGAGATACGCGGACCACTTGCCGCGCACGGCGGGGGGAATGAACTCGCCGACCGAACCATAACCGACGACGATCTCCGCACCGAGCCCGAGGCCCATGAAAAAGCGGCAGACGATCAGCCACATCATGTTCGGTGCGAGCGCGCCGGCGATCGAGGCAAGACCGAAGATCGCGAGATTGAATTGATAGGTGAACTTGCGGCCTTTTGCGTCGCCGAGCAAACCGGCGGTGAACGCACCCAGTAGCATGCCGACGAAGGTCGACGAGAGAAATGCCGCATTCAGTTGCATCGTCGACCAGCCGCTTTTTGCCAGCGCACCGAGCACGCCGCCGGCCAGGTAGATATCGAACGAATCGAGAAACATGCCGCCGCCGATCAGCCAGAGAATGCGCCGATGAAAACCGGAGATGGGCAATCGGTCCAGTCTCGGACCCGCATTCACTGTGCTCGGCATTTCACGTCTCCTGCGTCGTTATTCGACGGCTATTCGTGTTGCGGCAACGGACTACGGCAAAGGGTGTTCCCGTTGATAACGGTCGAGCACCGCTTTTTCGGCGGCCAGAATATGACAGCGGGTGATCGCTTCGGCCCAGGCGGCATGGCGGTTCTCGAGTGCCTGAACGATTTCGACATGCTGGCGTGCGCTATTCGCTCGGTGTTCGTCGTCGTAAGAGTCGAACGTCCACTTGATGAGCGGCGTTTCCTTCATCGACGTCAACGAGCGGTCGAGCCGCGAGTTGCCGGCGGCCGAGGTGATGATCGAATGGAATTCGCCGTTGGCGGCGAACCATGCATCGGTCGTTTCGGGTGTGGACGTGCGCCGCGTGATGGCGGACATCTGTTCGGCGAGCGTGCCGAGCCGCTCGATTTCGGCGGTGCCGATTTTCAATGCGGCACGCCCGGCGAGGAACGGTTCGATCAGAATACGCGCTTCGAATATTTCGCGCGCGTCCTGCAAGGACCACGCTTTGACCCGCACGCCATAGTTCGGGCGAATCTCGACCCAACCTTCGGCGCCGAGGCGGCGCAGTGCTTCGCGCACCGGCGTGCGGCTCACGCCGAGGCTTTTTGCCAGTTGTTCTTCGCGCAGGTATTGACCCGCGCCGTAGCGGTTTTCGGCGAGAGACTGTTTGATCGTGAGGTAGACGTCGTCCGGTGAGCGGGCCGGTGCGGCGTACGTTGTATGCAAAACACCGTCTTTCATGACCATGATGAGGGAATTCACGAATCAGGCGGATACATTGTATGCAAAGTTGAGTGGTGGGCGCTTGGTGGTTTCCCTGGGCGCGTGGTGTGGCGTGTCGGCGGGGTTCGCGGCAGCCACGCTGATACTTCCGAAAAGCCGGTTGCAGTCGTTCGCCCTCGCTGTCACACGTTCATTCGCGCGACTGCTCCGCATCAAACATGCATGCTCCTCATGCACGGACCATGTTGGGCCCTGCTGCTGAGGATGTATTTGTCTGCGCGATATCCCACACAACACACGTCATTTAGCTCACTGAAAACCCCACCGCCGTCGACCTTGCTTTTTCGTCTTTGCAAATTAACCTTCGGAAGGCTGGCCGTTCGGGATTGAATGAACTTATCAGGAGTGCGTTCCGGGCATCACCGAAGAGCCGCATCTCGTTACGTAAAGCAGGTCAGTCTCCTTGTTGAGCCGTTGTGGAAGAAACCACATGAAATCGAATTTCATGTACCTGCAGATCCCACTGACTTTCGTGAAAGGCCCTCTCCTCAGGAACTCCGACCATGCCCGACCGTGAAACAATCATCTCGGAGCTCACGACCCTCGGCCGTGGCAAGCTCGAGAACTTCAATATGGCCGATCCGGAACGGCTCGCGCACGCCAGTGCATTGCCGGTCGAAGGCTACTCGCCCGACACCGGCTACTGCCACGGCGTCTGCCTGGACTGGATCCGGCGTGTGCTGCAGAACGGGCGGCCGTGCTTCGGCGCCAACCCGCAGCGTAATGCCGAGGAAGGCTACGACTACTACACGCGGATGCAGGAGCAGGCCAAGCGGCAGGGGTATGCCTGGGCCAGCTTCAACGCGATCAGCGACCGCAATCTTGAAGCCAACAATGCGCTGATTGATCGCAACCAGGCCGACTACGATCAGGCTTACGACAAGTACCTCAGAGCGAAGAGGTTCCTGCAGGAAGTGAACTCGCAACTGGTTGACGACTACAACCGCAACCTGCAGCTCGGTGAGGCGCATGTCGTGGGGATCGACTACGGCGACAAGCTGAAGCGGATCTTTCCGCAACTGCAAAACACGCCCACGGAGCTCTCCGTGCGTCAGATCGGCGGACTTTATCCGAAGGTCGAGGATAAATACAGGTCACTGCAGGCGCCGGTAAGAGCAACTGCGCCGCGTCGCCAGGACATCGACCAGAACAGCTTCGCACTCTTCACGGGACATATGGACGCGAAATTCCCGAAGAAGAGGACGTTCGGCGGCATCGCGCTGCTGCAGTCGAGCCCGAAAACGCAGTACGCTTCGCTGTCAGCGGCGATCGACGCGGTGACGGCCCCGGCACCGACGGACTTCTCGAGCGGCCGTGCGATGATAGTCGGGTTCGGCATGCGGAAAGCCAGAGACAACTCCGGGCACGCCGCCGCTATCCATTGGCACCCGAGAGACGTGTTCGTCGTGCTGGAGCCGAACTATGGCATGTTTGTCTACGAGCGGCTCGCTGGCAATAAGTCGGTCAGCTCGGCGCTGGACTACCTGTTTGGCACGGTGTATCCGGCGGAGCCCGGTACGGAGGTAACGAATGGCGTCGAGTATGAGATCTATGAGAAGCGCGTCGATTGATCGGTCTATCTGTCATGCTCCGCTCGTGCCATGAAGTATAGATGGCAACTCGCTTGCCGTCGTCTGTAAAGGCATCTATTCAGTGCTGCGAGCCGGCGAGTGGGGCGGGGCGTCCATGCCAAGCGCTGCTTTGCCGGACCTGAGGCTGCGCTCGTATACCTCTCGCGCTACAGCACCGTGTCGCTATCTCCAGCCAGTGTCTTATCGTGTTCGATGAGCACGACGTGAGGCTTTGCTGGCGCGACGACAGTGCCAAAGGGCGCATGCGCTACAAGGCCATGACACTCGAAGCTGGCGTATTCATGCGCGGCTTCAGAGCGGGTGACTTCCATGGCCGAGTAGATCCTGCACCCCTTATTCAAGTCTTCGGATTGTACTCAAGATTTATAACATTACCTTTGGGCCCATATGTCAGAACGGTTCCTTCCCAGGCGCCGAAGTCCATTCCTTTGGGGTCGTAATGCTGAGCCGCAGTTGATGCTCGAACAGGTGAGCCGAGTGTCTGGGCTAGCCTCGAGCAAAATGTATTGCCGTCGCCGTAGCGGCCTTCGTGGCCAGGCGTGATGAAGGCCGTCCCGCAGGAGTAAAGATCAGTCCAGTCGAGCCATTCAAAAAGCACTCTGAACTTGTGGATGGTATGCAGATTCAATCCCTCATTGCAGAACTGGATACCATAGCCTCCCTGACTGTTGCCTTGCATTGATTCCGTTCGCGTAGAGAATCCTGTCGCCAGAGGCAGCCCGGGCGTCTCATAGCCATGAGCCAGGATCTTCAACCATACATACTGCGAGTTATAAAATTTTGCCCTGCTGAGTATCCAGGCGATTGGCCAGCTGATAGGCGTGCTAGCGTCGACCTCGAGAACCTCATTACCCTTGGGCTTCGAGCCCTCTAACCGCACATCTCTGACTATGAGCATTTGCATCATGACAATCTCCTCAAAGTTAGATAAGCAGCTCCACGCTGGTGGAGTCGGGCTATTGCAGGTAATCCGGCGGTAGCTTGAGTGGAGGATAGACAGTCTGCACGATGGAAACGTGACATGTGCGGCCATTTGCCGTTCATGGCAAAGGTGGGTTCGGGAGGCTCGGTGGTGGGTGGGATTCGGCCTGAGCGGACGTTCGCTGTTCTGGTTGCCTGCGGCTGCAGCAGGTTGTTTTGCTGAGTTTTGTAACCCGGTGCCGATGAGTGTCGGCTATGTCGTGGATGAATGGGTTTTCCGACCCGTTGCCGCCGTTCAGTCCCATCGAGTCGCCATATCTGCTTCTGAGGTGTAGCGACCATTCGATTGTACGATCTATTTAAACCTCAGCGGCAACTTGGGGCGGGGACCATGCGCAACTGCAACGGCGTGGACGTTTGACGGACCCGCACGCTCCAGGTGGTCGGCTTCGGACAAATTCCGCAGTGTGGCTGCCTTTGCTTCGACATATTTGAGGAGTTTGCTTTGATCACTTTCATCAAGCACCAAGGGCTCTCTGATACCGAGTATGCGCGAGGCAAAAAAACAAAAGGTCCTTTGCTCTTTTGTCTTCACCTTTTGATTGCCGCGCCATTGATTCTGGCCAGCGCGAGCTGCACGGAGAATATCGATACGCCGCCGATCGTGTCGGCAACCGGCTATCTCCACGGGCAGTCTGTATCCCTGGAGCGAGAGCAAATTCTCGCTTTGTCACACTGGATAGACGCGCACCGTACTGGTTGGAAGGGGCTAATGGAAACGCCGCCTCCACCGTCGATCTCTCTCGACGTGAAATATGCGGGCGGCCGGGAAGGCTCATTCGAAATTTGGCAAGACCCTCACGGCAATGGCGGGGTTGTCTATCATTACATTTATGAGCACGTCCCAGAGGTAAAGAGAGTAGCCCCCTTAAAGCAAAGCTTGTCCGAGCAGGACATGCAAGCATTTCGTGCGATTGCCAACAGCATCGGGAAATGATCGCCCAACGTATTGCTCAAAAAGTCTTTAGCCTCCGGCAGAGTGTCCGCGCTGGCCGAAAGGCGACGCTCGAACTGGCGTATCGGCGCTAGTAAGCGTGGATCGCCAGCCGCGGCTTTAGAAATTGTTGAACAACTGAGCTCCCGATCGAACGATGGAAACGAGGAAGGCGCCACTCGAATGGCCGCGACACGTCTGCCGTATACGGTCGGTTGTGGCCGACAGCACCAGACCGTAGAGCATTCCCCGGAGTGGACGTTGGAATACCTCCAGCAGCTTTCGGACAATCTGCGTAAACGCATACTACCGGCCACGAAGAGACATTTGCCCAACAAGCGGCCAACCCATTGGCGATTGGTAGAGGCTACAGGCAGTGGCATCAAACAGCTTGACCAACCAGGACACACTTCCTATTTTCTAGAAAGCACCTGGCTGGTCGACGGCATTCGCCGCAGTTGTAAGTTCATGCTCCAAACAGAAAAAGGTAAATCATGGATAACGCGACTGCGGATAGAGTCAATCTATGGCGCCGTATGGGGGCGAGGCTCGCGGTCGTCATCTGCCTGCCCACAATGGGATGCTCGTTGCTGCCTCATGCCGCATCAGTCTCTGACCCGCCGACGCTTTACGTTTGGCCGGAATCGCGCTGCCCGTCTCTCAATGTGAACGCAGGTGCGCTCGCCGTAGCGGGAGAAAATCTGCTGGGGGGCGACTTGATCGGCGCGGCGGTCGGCGCCATTGCTTCCTCGCTAACTGCCGCAGCCGCTGCAGATAAGGCGGGGTATCAGGTGAGTTCGAATAGCGCGACCTTCTATCAAAGTGCGCTTTGGGATCCGGCCAAAAAAACCTATCAGCCCCAAGCGCCATTTTGTTACGTAATCGCACTGGCGAAGCCGAGTGCTACTCAAGGAACAGACTGGTGCACGGACCCGGATTTCAAAAGCTCTCTCGGCGCCTCCTGTACCAATAGCCCTGGTCTAATCACTTCGCTGTCGAAGAACCAGGGATTATTTAATCCGCCGGATGGCACGCTGCCTCTCACCGTGCCGTCGTTTTATGCCGAAATAGAATTGCAAAGCAGCGCAGCAGACGCAACGGCAAATTATTTTGTGGTGAAACCGCAGATTGCAGCAATTTACTACCCTCACTCTTTGCTAGGGGGAGTTTTCGAAGAGGGGAGGAGTAAGCAGATCAGTATAACGATAAATTTTATCAACCCGACGCCATCGACGGCAACGGATTACTATAAAGCATCGACCGTGGGGATGCTGATTTATAATATAAAGCCAGGAAAAAAAATTTCCATTTCCGATGTATCCAATAATACGCAAACGGCCTGGACTCTGGTCCCGATCGAGAAAGTGCCGGCGGGAGTCCAATATAAGAATAATGACGGCGTTTCAATAGGCGGACCATTCAGGCCGATCAATATAACCGCAACGGTTCACGAATTAGGTGATCCCAATGTTTTCCTGCAAGCGCTTGCACTCTCTTTTGCGTCGACGTCATCGACTAGCGGCATTACTACGGCGCTAGGCAACGCGGTTCTTCCGCAGGGCCAGCTGGCTCAAAAGCAAAACGATTCAACCCTTCAAAGCAACATCGGCAAATATTATGCGGCAGTCAGCTCTTACCAGACTGCCTGTGCCACCCTTCAGTCCGACAAAAACAACCCTACAAACGCGAGCAAAATTCCTGCAGACAAATCCAGTCTCGAATCGGCACAATATAATGTACAAAGTGCCTATACAGCAGCTTCGGCTTCCGCTCTGCAGAGTACCGTAGAGACATTGCCGGCTCAGCAAACCCTCACATGCCCTTGACGCAATATTAGTGCAGACATCAGAGGCATCGCCAGGCATCATTTGAATCGATTGAATATAATGATTCAGGGGTATATTGAAATGGATAAAGTTTCATGTCGAATAATATATCCTGGATTGCTATTGTTTTCACTCCTGTCTTTCACCGCCTCAGCACAAGCGCCCGGCGAAACAGGCAACACCGGGTCCAACAGCGCTATTGCCACGCATGCCCTCGCAATATCCGGGAATTTATTCGACGAAAATACGCCGGAATATAGCGCGATGCTTCGTGCCAGCATTGGGGCGCTAAATGCAAAGCAAAAGAGCGACGCCAAGCCTCAAAATATACTGAACAAAATAAAAACACTGACGGTGACAAATCTCGACACTGACTCACGATACCGCAATGCTTTGTCATTGATCGTCCACCAGGCCGCACTAGGCGATCCCGAAAAAATCCTTTCCGGCACATCGGACGGCCCGGATACGCCTCGTGGAACAGCGGGATCGGGTTTGCCGCCACGCATACCAGGTGGACCACCCGCATCAAACACACCAGGCCGGTCCTACAATGCCACAACTCATTATCCCAACGTCGTTTTTATCCAGGATGCTCAGAACGGATTTTGTTCTGGCGTGGCAATCGGAAAGAAAAAGATACTGACTGCACGCCACTGCGTATGTCTGCACAATATGAAAAAGGTCGGTGTTGGCGTTGCGTTGGGGAGGGACATGAGTTTTACCAACATAGTGAGCGTCAACAAAATGTCAGAATGCGGTGATAGCAATGGGCCGGATATTGCCGTGGTGGAAACGGCACAGGACATCTACGATTCGAATTCGCCAACCATATTTTCAACAACCGCCGAACTCGACAAGGCAAAGGCTGGCATCGCAGTTGGATACGGAAATCGCGATCTTGGCAACGGCGGTGCAGCAATGGACGGTCAACGCGGTTACGCAAGTGTCGCCATCATAAGTACGAGTTGTTCCGCGCAGGATTCCAGGAAGTATGGATGCAACAGTGGCTTTGAATTTGTCGCGGGCCCAGTTTCGGCCGCTCTTCCGGGAGATCAGTGTCCAGGGGACAGTGGTGGTCCGCTCTACATCATGAGTGGCAATGGCATCTTTTTGGCCGGCATCGCAGATCGACCAGATACCGATTCGAATTTGCAATGCGGCTACGGCGGAATATACGAGCGAATTGATGGGAATGTCGGGAATTGGATTAAAAAAATCCTGGCATCCAATTAGTCGATTCAAGTTCGCAGCCAAGGAAGACGGCGATACATCTCCATTCGCCGTTCCCGTTCACCGTCCGCATACCGACTAGATGCTCCACAAACGAACACGCCCAGCCTAAGCGCGGTTTTACGCGGCTTTAGAACCGCGTATGCAAGCCTACTCGCGCGACAGCCTGAGTTTGCCCGCTCGACGCGCCATCCGCACTGTTCATGCCGTTGATCTGCGCGAAACCCCCGGAGCTGGCGCGCTGATAGAGGCCGAGCACGTAAACGCTCGTGCGCTTCGACAGCGAATAATCGACGATTGCCGCGACCTGGTGAGCGTGGTTATTGTCGACGACCGAATTGCCTTTCATATACATATACGAAGCACCGGTCGCGAGTGCCGGCGTGATCTGGTACTGCGCGCCCACGGAACCTTCATAGACCGAGCCGCCGTTCGCGGAATTGCGTACGGTCGTGAAAAGCGCATTGGTGAACCACGAGCCGAACCGGTAGTGCGCGCCGATCCCCCAGTTGCGCACGCTCACTTGCGGTGAACCCGCGGTGTAGTACTTGATATTCGTGTATGCGGCATTCGCGCCGAATGAGTTCGCCGCGTAGTTAAGCGCGAAACTCGTCGAATTTCCCGCGCCGACCGAGCCCGCTACATTGCCGAAGCCATACATTACGCCTGCGCTGAATCCGTCGAATACCGGCGTCACGTACTTGACCGAGTTGGCAATACGCTCGCCGGCCATGCGGTCCCAGTCGAATGCGCCAGTCGGGTTTTGCGGCAGGGCGAGCTTCTGGAACGGGCCGGCGCGGAATGCGTAGAAGTGCCCGGAAATTTCGGCGGGATCGTTGCCGCCGAAATAGAGCGCGTCCGTCATGAAGTCGTACTGGTTGCCGAGCGTGAGCTTGCCGGTGCGCTCGTTGACGAGCCCCACCAGCGACGTGCGGCTGAACAGGCTCGCATTGGGCATGAATTGGCCATTGTTCACCTGGAACTGGTTGACAAGTTCGAAGATGGCCTTGGTGCCGCCACCGAGATCTTCCACGCCTCTCATACCCCACAGGTTAGGGCCGTTGACGCCGTCGTCCATCTTGATATTGTGGCTGCCCGACTGGTTGCTCACATACGTAACACCGGTATCGATAAGACCGAAGAGCGTGACGCTGCTCTGGGCATGTGCTGTCGCCGACATCAAGATGCTCGCAAGAATGGCGAGCGCGATTTTTGTCCTGTTCATCGAAATGATCTCCTGTTTTATTTAGTCATGCAGATGTAGGTGGTGTCGTATCTGGTGAGCGTCGATGGATGAGAAGCCAATCCGAAGTCCACCGAACGGGGCTCAATATAGTCGGCACGATGTTTCTGAGGAAGTGGTGCGAAAGGGCTGAAGAACGCATTCGATCGAGCGCGTTGCCGTCGAAAATTCCGGGGTTTACGCGAACTGACGGGATTGCAGGTGTGTGGCGAGATTTCTTCGTCTACGCCGTAGTTCTTTGAAAAATAAAAGTTTTGTACCCGTGTGCGATACAAGCGATGCTTGTTTTGCGTAAGTGCCGAAGCGGGAATTTGTAAAACGATGAAAGATCTCGAGGGCGGCGCGATAAATAAAAGAGAAAGCTCTTCACGCTATTTCGCAACGCGATTTCAAATAGCGTTGGTGCCACGCTACAGCGTGGCGACGGTTGTCGATCGCGGCCCCGCTTGAGCGCATTTCAATTTCTTTCTTTTGGCATCTAAAAAAATTATGGCGAGTTGTCGCGCGCTGCACCGGATGCCATCTGATCCGGCGCCTGCCACCCTGAACGAGTCCTTATGCAGCGGGCTTGTGCACGATATCGAGCGCCATCGCGACGTGTTTGCCCGCATGCGAATCGTTCACGCACATCGCCAATCCCTGTGGTTAACCCGTGATTTCCGGTGATTCCCGCTCTGGCTAACGTCGCGTCCAAATCCGGCCGGCGTGTCTCTACCGCAACTTCGCCGCGGCAGAAGGATTGAGACGTTTCTGAGAACCGAAGTACTCAAAGAGGAGAGATGAATCCATGAACGTGAAGCAATGCGTAACCCAGCGTGGACGCGTAATGCGCTCTGCGCCTGCACATCCGGTTCCAATACTCGCCAGAACAAACAACGCGGGAGAACACGTATGAGAACACTGCACTCTCTCAATCCATTCGCGAGCATCAAGGCGCGTGCGGTTTCACTGCTGACTTTATTGAGCGTTTGCGCGACGGCCGCGATTGTCGCCGCATGCGGAGGCGGTAGTGGCAGCGGTGGCAGTATCAGCACATACACGCCGCTGTCGGTCGTGACGCCGAGCGTCGATTGTTCGAAGCTCGCTTCGGTCGATATCACCGACATCGGCGGCGCGGGCAGCTCGATTACCTCGGCGAGCGTAACCAATGCCACGATCAATGGCGCGACGGTCGCGTTCTGCACGGTGAAGGGCACACTCGCCCCGTCGAACACGTTCGAGGTCGCGCTGCCGGTCAGCACCTGGACGCAGCGTTTCGCGGAACTCGGCTGCGGTGGTTTGTGCGGCAATCTCAGCGACCCGACGCAGCAAAGTTCGTTCAGCTTCAGCTATACGTGCCCGCTCGTGCAGCAGGGCGGTTTCGTAACGGCGGCGACCGACATGGGCCACACGGGCCAGGATCAGACCTGGACGACGGACCCGCAAAAGCAGGCCGATTTCGCCTATCGCGGCCAGCACATCACGACGCTTACGGCGAAGAAGCTGATCAAGGCTTATTACGGACAGGCGCAGAAGTACTCGTACTTCATCGGCTGCTCCGACGGCGGCCGCGAGGCACTGATGGCCGCGCAACGTTATCCGGCCGACTACAACGGCATCGTGGCGGGCGCGCCGGCCGCTCATTTTCAGATCCAGAACTCGCTGTATCACGGCTGGAGCGTGAAGTCGCAGAGCACGACGGGCACGAGCACGGGCAACGCGGTGCTCTATGCCGATAAGGCGCAAGTACTGCACAAGGCCGTTATCGCCGCGTGCGGAGGCGGCAGCGGCGCGGCCGACGGTCTGATTGCCGATCCGCGTACCTGTCATTTCGATCCGGCGACGATCCAATGCGCCAACGGCGCGACCAGCACGAGCAACTGCCTGACCGCGGCGGAAGTCACGACGGCGAAGAACATCCTCAACGGTCCGACCGATGCGACGACCGGCGAGTACATGCTGGCTGGTTCGCCGCAGTATGGTTCGGAAGCGAACTGGATCGGCGTCGAAGTGCCGAACTCGAATTCGACCGATCCGGCCGTGTCCGTCAAGCAGTTGTTCAGCTATTCGATCGTGACGGGCGCGTACAACCTGATCTTCACCGGTTCGCCGACAATGCCGACCATCGACACCTTCGGCTATCAGGATGCGAGCTTCTACCCGACCTATCTGCAGGCGAACCATCCGTTCATCGACGCGACGAACCCGGACCTCTCCGCATTCCAGGCCGCCGGCGGCAAGCTGATTCTGTGGCACGGCTGGGCGGATCAGCACATCTCGCCGCTCTTCACGATCCAGTACTACGAAGCCATGCAGAAGACGATGGGCGATTCGAACGTGAGCCAGTTCGCGCGACTCTATCTGGTGCCGGGCGTGGCGCATTGCGGCGGTGGCGAAGGCTTCCCGAACATCGACCTCGTATCGAAGATCACGGATTGGGCCGAGCAGGCGAAGGCGCCGGATGCCGTGATGACGTATCAGACCGATGCGTCGAACAACGTCACGGCTTCGCGTCCGGTCTATCCGTATCCGGCGGTTGCGAAATACACCGGTTCGGGCGATTGGCACGACGGCGCGAACTATGCGCAAGGCGCGCCGCTCTATACGGCGGCCTCGCGTGCGTGGGCCGGCTCAAGCTTCTACACGCCTTATACGGCGAAAACGCAGGGCGTTGCCGCACCTTAAGCCGTACCTGTAGGCGTCGATTAGATGGCCGGCCTGACGAGGCCGGCTCGCTTGCGAAGCGGAATGACCGTTGTCACGGTCGTTCCGCTTTTTGTTTTGGATGCCTGATTCAAGGCGCAACCCAGACGCAATCGTGAAGAACGGGAAAAGCGGCGCCGTTAGCGGCTTAAGTGACCGTTCTATGCGACTTCGTTCCCGTGTCATCTGTTCTGTTTATGCGTGTGCTCTGAAGCCGGTGCGGAAAAGGCTCACTTTCAGGGGCTGTGTATTTGCGTTTAGCGCTTATCCAGCGGGGCTTCGTGTGAATTCACCCGGTTTTGCGCAGGCCATGCGGAATAGAAAAAACGCGGATATTCACCACAGCCATATGGTTAACCCGCGCTTTGGAACCCGAGCGGCCAAACGCTACCTTCACGCCAATGACCCGGGCAAGACATTCAGGAACACATCGACATGACGCTTGCGGGATCGGCGAACAGCACGAAGCCATGTGCTTCGTGCCGTGCGACAAGACCCATGAAGGAGACAGGAGAATTCAAATGACGAGTACCACGAGCGGTAAAAGAATCGATATCAAGGCGTTCATCGACGAACGGCCGATTTCCGCCTACCAGTGGCTGCTGGTAGTGCTGTGCTTTCTGGTCGTGACGGCCGACGGCATGGACGTCGCGATCATGGGTTTCGTCGCGCCGTCGATCATTCACGACTGGGCGATTTCGCGTCCCGCCTTCGGGCTCGTGATGAGCGCGGCGCCGATCGGTCTCGTGATCGGTGCATTGGCCGCGGGTCCGGCTTCGGATCGCATCGGCCGCAAGTGGGTGCTGATTACCTCGGTGTTTCTGTTCGGCGTATTCACGATTGCCACGGCATTCACGCAAACGCCGATGGCGATGGCGACGCTGCGCGTGCTGACCGGTATCGGTCTTGGCGCCGCGATGCCGAACTCGACCACGCTGCTGTCCGAATATGCACCGCAGCGCAAGCGCGCCTTGCTGATTACGGTGATGTTCACGGGCTTCAATCTCGGCTCGGCTTTGATCGGCTTCGCGGCCGGCTGGCTGATTCCGGTTCACGGCTGGCGCTCGGTACTGATCTTCGGCGGCGCGTTGCCGCTCGTGCTGATTCCGCTCCAGGTCTGGCTGTTGCCCGAGTCGGCCCGTCTGCTCGCAGTGCGTGGCGCGCCGTCGCAACGCATCGGTGCAGTGCTCGGCCGTGTGTGCGGCGCGCGCTTTGCCGGTGACGAAGTTTTCGTTTCCAACGAACCGCCGCTGCCGACGCGCAAGCCGATCGGCGTACTGTTCTCGCAAGGCTATGGTTCGATGACCATCGCGCTGTGGGTCACGTATTTCATGGGCCTGCTCGTGATCTATCTGCTGACCGGCTGGCTGCCGACGCTGATGAAAGATGCAGGCCTGTCCGTCACGACCGCGGCGAACATCACGGCGATGTTCCAGATCGGCGGCACGATCGGCGCGATTCTGGTCGGCTGGATCATGGACCGCGCACGTCCCGCTCCGGTGATCAGCGCGGCGTATGTCGGTGGTGCGCTGTGCGTGCTCGCACTCGGCTATATCGGTGCGTTGTCTTCGTCGCTGGCGGTACTCGTGTTTGCCGCGGGTTTTTGTATGAGCGGCGCGCAAACCGGCCTCAATGCATTCGCACCGGGCCGCTACCCGACCGTGGCACGCGCGACCGGCGTGAGCTGGATGCTCGGCATGGGCCGCTTCGGCAGCATCTTCGGTTCGGCGATCGGCGGCGCGTTGCTCGGTCTCGGTTGGCAATTCGGCGCGATTCTGGCGATGCTCGCTGTTCCCGCTACACTGGCTGCCATCGCTATTCTCGTGAGCCAGCGCGTGAGCGGCAGCGAAGCGGCGGTTCAGCCGAATACCGCGCACTAGCCAGCACGAAACATGCGGCGCGCGAGTTTCGCGCGCGTCGCCGGTTAAATTTATTTTCCGGGGAATTACGGTGATCATCGACATTCACGGCCACTACACGACCGCGCCGAAAGCATTGGAGGCGTGGCGTAACCGCCAGATCGCAGGCATTGCGAATCCGTCTGCGATGCCCAAGGTATCGGAGTTGCAGATCAGCGACGACGAACTGCGCGAGTCGATCGAGAACAATCAGTTGAGGCTCATGCTCGCGCGCGGCCTCGATCTGACGATCTTCAGTCCGCGCGCGAGCTTTATGGCGCATCACATTGGCGATGCCGCCATCTCGGCAACATGGGCCGCGATCTGCAACGAGCTGTGCTATCGCGTAAGCCAGTTGTTCCCCGGGCATTTCGTGCCAGCTGCGATGCTGCCGCAAAGTCCGGGCGTGGATACGGCCACCTGCATTCCTGAACTCGTTAAATGCGTGGAGCAGTACGGCAATGTCGCGATCAATCTGAATCCCGATCCGTCGGGCGGTCACTGGACCAGTCCGCCGCTATCGGATCGCTACTGGTACCCGATCTACGAGAAGATGGTGGAGTACGACATTCCCGCCATGGTTCACGTGAGCACGAGCTGCAATGCGTGCTTCCACACGACCGGCGCGCATTATCTGAATGCGGATA
>NZ_JAAGPQ010000071.1:0-43951 GCF_017104985.1 Paraburkholderia sp. Ac-20342
TTCCCTACACGAGGCCGTCCCGGTCTACGTGGCCTGCGCGGCGGGCCGCCGCGTCGGCAGGCGCGCTCGGCGCGCCGCGCGCGAGCGCCTTGCACAGCGCGTTGAGCCACTGCACGTAAGGCGCGTTCGGATCGCTTTGCGGCAAGCCCGAGACCGCCGCCACCGTGCCGGGCGCGCTGCCGCGCCACCAGGCCGACTGCCGGTACGGCACCAGCGAAAGCGTTTCGTTGACGATCGTAAAGCCGAGCGCCGCCTCGCTGTGCGCGGCCCGCGCGCGCGCCGCGAGTTGCCACAGCAACGCAAGCTGCTGGCCGTCGATGCGGACCTGCTGCGCCGCCTCTTCCGGCATGCCTGATTCGCTCATGGCCTCACCGCGCCGCGAAAGTGGCCCAGCCGCTCATGCCGGGCAGCAGTTCGGGCGCGCTGCCGGTCAGCGCGCCCGTCACGTCGACGGTCTGCGTGACCGGATCGACGCGCGCGCCGATGCGCGCGACCTTCGCCGGATAGCTCCTGCCGACTTCGTCGACCTGCACGTTCAGCGCATGACCGGGCTTGAGCCATAGCAGCCACTTCGACGGCACGATCATCTTCAGTTCGAGATGGCTCGTATCGACGATCGTCAGGAGCGGCTTGCCGGCTTCGGCGAACTGCTGCGGCGCGGCGCTGCGCTTCGACACGCGGCCGTCGAACGGCGCCGCGATCGTGCATTTGTGCACGGTCGCCTGCATGTACGCGACGTCGGCCGCGCTCGCCTTCTGCTTCGCCGCGGCCTGCTGCACCTCGAGTTCGCCGACCGAATGCAGCGCGACGAGCTTCTGGTTCACGCTGAGCAACTCGCGCGCGCCGTCGGCATCAGCCTGCGCCTTGCGCAATTGCGCGCTGTAGAGCGAGCAGTCGAGCGACACGAGCGTCTGCCCGGCGCGAAACGCGTCGCCGTCGCGAAACGGCAGCGAGGCGATCTTCGCCGAGATTTCGCTCGATATGTCGACCTGATCGCGTGACACGAGTTGGATGCGGATCTTGCCGTCGGGCAAATCTTGCGGCACGGGTTGGGCCGCGGCTCCTGCTGCTGCCGCTGCCATTGCTGTGGGCATCGTTGCTGCCACCGCCGGCGTCCCACCCGCCGCCGAACGCGCCGGCGCAGTCGCATTCGGAGACGCAACGACCTGCGCCGTCATCAGTAAAGCAATACCGCTGCCTGCACACACCTTCAACCACGGTTTCATTGCGGCTGTGCTCCCGCTGCGAGCGCTGCCGCCGCCGTTTTCGTCGGCCCCGGCTGCGCGGCCGCGACCGTGCTGCCCGCGTGACCGAGCGCGTCCCAGTGCTGCTGCTCCTCGCCGATCGATTGCGTCAGCGACGCGAGATCGTGACCACGCACCGCGTCCGGCACCGGATCGAGCCCCAGCGTCGCGAGCATCTGCCCATACGCGCTTTCGAGTTCGCCGTAGCTTTGATAAAGGCGCAGTTCCGACATCATCGCGCTCGTCGCCACGCGAATCTCTTCGAGCTTGCCTTGCGCGTTGGCCTGCGTCGCGTTGTGCGTGTGTTCGAGAATCTGCTGGTCGACGTCGTTCATCTGCCTGAACAGATCGAACTGGCGCTGCTTCGCCGAGAGTTCGCTGCGCGCGACGTGCACCTGCGTGAGCACCGCCATGCTGAGCGCCATGCGCTGCGTCTTCGCGACTTCGAGTTGCGCGTCGGCGGTGCCGCGAATCGTCTTGACGTTGAGCAGATTCAGCAGGTTCCAGCTGATGCTGATACCGGCCGCGCGCCATGCGTTATAGACGAGAAAGCTGTTGCTGTCGTAATGGCCGCCCAGTTCGAGTTCGATGCCCGGCAGCAGCTTCGCCATCGCCTTGTGCGTTTCGTTGACGCTGATGCGCTCGTTATAGCTCGCCTCGACCAGTTCGGGACGGCGCTGCAACGCGGTGTCTTCCATCTGCGGCATCGGCATGTCGAAGTCCGGCACCGGAAAGTCCTCGCTCGCGGCGAGCGTGTAGTCCTTGCCCGGTTCGAGGTTCATCAGCGCGGCAAGGCGCGGCTTCGCTTCCTCGAGCTGGTCGCGCACCGCTTCGAGCTGCCGCATCAGATCGAGCAGCGAGTGCTGGTAGTTGAGCGTATCGATCGGTGCGCGCAGACCCTGCTTCTGCGCCGCGCGCGAATCGTCGAGCGCGGCGCGCGCCGCATCGAGCAGCGGGCCGATGCGATCGTGCAGCCGCTGCGCGCCGAGCGCCTGCCAGTACGCCTCGCGCACCTGCTGCATCATCAGCTGCACGACCTTGCGGCGGCGCTGTTCGAGCACGAGCACGTGATCGGCCTGCTCCTTCGCCTCGTAATAGCTGACGCCGAAGTCGAGCAGGTTCCACGACAGGTTCAGGTCCGCGGTGCGCGAGTTCTGATCGGTCGAGAACGACGGAATCAGCGACTCCTCCTGCGTGTACAGACCTTCCGACGACGACGCGAGCGGATGGTTGCGGTTCGTATAGCCGGCCTGCGCGGTGAGCTTCGGCAACAGATCGAAGTTCGACAGATCGAGTTGCTTCTGCGCGAGCGCTTCTTCCATCATCTTCAGACGATGGTCGAGGTTGTAGCGGATCGCGCGCGCCATCGCCTCGTCGAGCGTGATCGGGCCGCTCACCGGCTGCTGGCTCGCGAACATCGACGTGCGATCGGCCTGGGCCGTCTGCACGCGTTCGGCGTCGGTAAACGGCACGGGTTTGACCGCGCAGCCGGACAGCCACAACACGGCGGCCGACAGCGCAATGAGCGTGGGACGCGGTGCGCGCACCGCAAGCGACAAGGATTTCACGTCGGCTGATCTCTTATGGAAAAAGTGGAAAGCGGAACAGGAATGCGAGGAAAAGAGACTCATGCGCGCGGCTCCAGCGAATGCGTCGCGCGGTTGTCGACGGCTTCGGCATGCGCGACCTTTGCGCCGGCTACGCCCGCGCGCGTGACATGCAAGGCCGCGTGCGCGCTCGCGAACTGCGCGCTCAGCGAAGGCTTCGCGGGCGGCAGCGCGGCATGCGGCGGCGCGCTTTTCACCGGCTTCGGCGCGGGCGCGTGCGGGGCCTGACGGTGCGCCGCGTCGAGCGACACGACCACTTCGCGATGCGTCACGCGGCCGAACGCGTCGCGCACGGCCAGCGTCACGCGCACTTCGTGCACGCCCGCGGGCGGCACGCCGGAGAGTTCGCCGCGTGCCGCGTCGTAGTGGAGCCACGACGGCAGCGGTTCGCCATCGGCAAGCGTGATGCTCACGTCGTTGGCGATGCTGGTTGCGCGCGTGTCCGGCGAGTTCGGCAGAAGCGCGGCCGTCAGCAGCGCGAACGAGCCGTCCGCGTGACGCTGCGGATGCACGTCGAGCGACGCCAGCACCTGCAGGCTCGCGGTTTCGTCGCCGAGGTCGGGCGGCGCGATCGAATCGAGCGGACTCACGTGCGTGTCGCCGAGCGAGCTGTTGTGCTGGTCGTCCTGCGTAAACGTGCGAGTCGGCGGCAACACTATCGTGCCGAGTTCGGCCGGCGGCTTCAGCGCTTCGAGCACGATCAGCGGATTCGACACACCGTCGCTGTAACCGGTGGTGCCGCTGACGATCAGCGGATTCGTGCGCGACGGATTGAAGACCGGCGGCGCGACGATCGTGGGCGTCGCCAGCGGCTCGTCCTTGTGCTCCGGCAGGGTCGGCGTGCCGGACGGCTGCGTCGTGGCGACGACCTGCACCGTGCGCGTCGCGGGCGCGCTCGACGCGACGCCGTCGCTGATCGCGAAGGCGATCGTGCGGCTGCTGCCGGTGCTCTCGAACCGCGTGTCGCGATACGAGACCGCGGCGAGCGC
This sequence comes from Paraburkholderia sp. Ac-20342, assembly GCF_017104985.1. NCBI lineage: Bacteria > Pseudomonadati > Pseudomonadota > Betaproteobacteria > Burkholderiales > Burkholderiaceae > Paraburkholderia > Paraburkholderia sp. Ac-20342. Next base: position 3,841 of record NZ_JAAGPQ010000071.1, read on the forward strand.
GGCCTGCCATTGCGCGAGCGTCGCCGTGCCGCTCGCCGAGGTGAGCCTGAGCACGCCGCTCGCGGCATCGTAGGCGGCGCTGATGTCGCCGGTCGCCGTGCCACCGCTCGTGAACGCGAGCACGTCGTGCTGCGGATCGAACGTACCGCTGAACGACACCGTGGCCGAGGTCAGCGGCGTCGGGTTGCGGTCGGTCAGCGTGATGCCGTCGCCGACCGCAAGCGCGTCGGCCGCGTTGCCGTTGGCGGTATAGCTCAGCGTGACGCCGCCGCCATCGACGATCAGCGTCTGATGCGTGGCCGTCACGCCGACTGCGCGCGAGAGCGCGACGCTCGCCTTGGTGCCGTCGTTGACCGTGAAGCTGATCGTGCGCGTCGCGGTGTTGGGCGTGATCGCGGTGTCGGTGTAGGTGATCGAGCGCAACGCCGTTTGCCATTGTGCGAGCGTGGCGCTCGCGCCGGTCGAGGTCAGTGTCAACACACCGGTCGCAGCGTTGTAGCTCGCGGCGATGTTGCCCATCGTCGCGCCGTCGTTCGTGAACGCCAGCACGTCTTCGCCTGCGTGGAAGCCCGTGCCGATCGTGACAGTCGCCGAGGCCAGCGTCGTGTTGTCGCGATCGCTGAGCGCGATGTTGCTGTCGATCGCGACTGGCTTCGACGCGGCGTTGTCGCCTGCCACGAACGATACGCTGCCCGTGCTGGTGGTCGAGATAAGCGGCGTCTGGTCGGTATCGGCCACCGTCACCGTGCGCGACAGCGCCGTGCTGGTTTTGATTCCGTCGTTGACCGCGAAGCTGATCGTGCGCATCGCGGTATTCGGCGTGATCGCCGTATCGGTGTAGGTGATCGAGCGCAGCGCGGCCTGCCACTGCGCGAGCGTCGCGTTCGCGCTGGACGAAGTCAACGTCAGCACACCGGTCGCGGCGTCGTAGCTCGCGGCGATGTTACCCATCGTCGCGCCATCGTTCGTGAACGACAGGACATCTTCACCAGCATGGAAACCCGAACCGATCGCGACCGTCGCCGAGGCGAGCGTCGTGTTGTCGAGATCGCTGACCGCGATGCCGCCATCCACCACGACCGGTGTCGACGCCACGTTATCGCCCGCCACGAACGCTGCACTGCCCGTGCTGCTCGTCGACAGCACCGGCGTCTGATCCGTATCGGTCACCGTCACGTCGCGCGACAGCGCGGTGCTGGTTTCGATCCCGTCGTTGACCGTGAAGCTGATCGTGCGCGTGGTGTTATTCGGCGTGATCGCCGTGTCGGTGTAGGTGACCGAGCGCAACGCGGCCTGCCATTGCGCGAGCGTTGCGCTCGCGTTGAACGAAGTCAACGTCAGCACACCGGTCGCGGCATCGTAGCTCGCGACGATGTTGCCCATCGTCACGCCGTCGTTCGTGAACGCCAGCACGTCTTCGCCGGCATGAAAGCCCGAGCCGACCTGCACCGTCGCCGAGGCGAGCGTCGTGTTGTCGAGGTCGCTGAGCACGATGCCGCCATCGACCACGACCGGTATCGACACCGTGTTATCGCCCGACACGAACGATGCGCTGCCCGTGCTGGTGGTCGCGATAAGCGGCGTCTGGTCGACGTCGGTCACTGTCACGTCGCGCGACAGCGCCACGCTGGTTTCGATCCCATCGTTGACCGTGAAGCCGATCGTGCGCGTGGTGTTGTCCGGTGTGATCGCCGTGTCGGTGTAGGTGACCGAGCGCAACGCGGCCTGCCACTGCGCGAGCGTCGCGTTCGCGCTGGCCGAGGTCAGCGTCAACACACCGGTCGCAGCGTTGTAGCTCGCGGCGATGTTGCCCATCGTCGCACCGTCGTTCGTGAACGACAGGACATCCTCGCCCGCATGAAAGCCCGAGCCGATCTGCACCGTCGCCGAGGCGAGCGTCGCATTGTCGAGATCGCTGACCACGATGCCGCTATCGATCACCACCGGCGTCGACGCGACGTTATCGCCCGCCACGAACGATGCGCTGCCCGTGCTGCTCGTCGACAGCAACGGCGTCTGATCGGTATCGGCCACTGTCACCGTGCGCGACAGCGCGGCGCTCGTCTTCGTGCCGTCGTTGACCGCAAAGCCGATCGTACGTGTGGTGGTGTCCGGCGTGATCGCCGTGTCGGTGTAGGTGACCGAGCGCAAGGCGGCTTGCCACTGCGCGAGCGTCGCGTTCGCGCTGGCCGAAGTCAGCGTCAACGTACCGTGCACGGCATCGTAGCTCGCGGTGATGTTGCCCATCGTCGTACCGTCGTTCGTGAACGACAGCACGTCTTCGCCGATGTGAAAGCCCGCACCGATCTGCACCGTCGCCGAGGCCAGCGTCGTGTTGTCGAGATCGCTGACCGCGATGCCGCCATCGACCACCACCGGCGTCGACGCGACGTTGTCGCCCGCCACGAACGATGCGCTGCCCGTGCTGCTGGTCGACAGCAACGGCGTCTGATCGGTGTCGGTCACCGTCACCGTGCGCGACAGCGCCGTGCTGAACTGCGAGCCGGCGTCGAGCACGAAGCTGATCGTGCGCATGGCGGGGTTCGGCGTGACCGCCGTATCGGTGTACGTGATCGAGCGCAGCGCGTCCTGCCATTGCTGGTTCGTCGCGCCGCTGCCCGTGAGCGTGAGCACGCCCGTCAGGGCGTTATAGTTGCCGTAGATGCCGTTCTGGCTCGTGAACAGCAGCACGTCTTCGCCCGCATGCAGGTTGCCGGTAATCTCAACCGTCGCGCTCGTAATCACGTCGCCGAGCGGATCGGCCACCACGAGGTTGCCGTCGACCGTGACCGGCGTCGATACCGTGTTGTCGCCCGCGACGAACGTGGCGCTGCCGGTGCTCGTCGTCGTCAGCGAAGGGGCGGAGCTGGTCACGTCGATCGTGTAGGCGACCGGCGCGCTCGTCTTCGTGCCGTCGTTCGCGGTGAGTTGCAGCGTGCGCGCGCCGAGCGGCGCGCTCGAAGCCGTCGAGAACTGCAAACCCTCGAGGATCGCCTGGTACTGCGCGACCGTCATACCGTTCGAGTTGAGCGTGTACGTGCCGGTCGCCGCGTTGAAGGAATCCGAGAAACCAGCCCCCATCGTTGCCGCGTTGTAGTTGAGCGTGATCGTGTCGCCGGACTGGAAACCGGACGCGATCTGCAACGTGAAAGTCATCGGCAGGGACGGCGTTACCGTACTGTCGCGATCGCTGAACGTCACGCCGCTGTCGATCGTGAGCGGCGCGCCGCCCGCCGGATACGTGACGCTGCTCGTCGAGGCGGTCACCACCGGCGTCTGATCGGTCGCGCTCACCAGGACGACTTTGATGACCGGCATGCTCGTCTTGATGCCGTCGCTAACCGTGAAACTGATCGTGCGGACAATGCCGCTCGGCACGATCGCGGTATCGGTGTAGGTAATCGAGCGCAAGGCAGCCTGCCACTGCGCGAGCGTCGCGCGGCCTGCTGAACTCAGCTCCAGTGCGCCGGCCGCGCCGGTGTACGTGGCGGTGATGTCGCCGAACGCGGCGCCGCCCGTGAACGCGAGCACGTCCTCGCCCACATAGAAGGTGCTGTTAAATATCACCTCGGCGGTGCGTATCGTCGCGCCGCCGCTATCCGACAGCGTGATGCCCGGATCGACCACGACCGGCGTCGAGGCCACGTTGTCGCCCGCGACGAAGCTCGTCGTGCCGTTGGACAAGGTCAGCACCGGCGTCTGGTCGGTCAGCGTCACGTCGACCGTGCGGGTCCACACGCTGCTGCTCTTCACGCCGTCGTTGACGACGAAGCTGATCGTGCGCGCGGCGCCGCTCGGCGCGGCCGCGGTATCGGTGAACTGCACCGAGCGCAGCGCCGCCTGCCACTGCGCGAGCGTCGCGATGCCGCCCGAGGACGTGAGCGTCAGCACACCGCTGGCGTACACGCCAGTGATGTTGCCCATCGTCGCGCCGTCGTTGGTGAAAAGCAGCGCGTCGCCATTGCTGTCGTAGTTGCCGATCGTTACGGAAGCCGACACGAGCGTCGTGTTGTCGCGGTCGGACACCGTAATGCCGCCATCCACCGTGACGGGCGACGCCGCCGTGTTGTCGCCTTGCACCCAGCTCGCATCGCCGGACGTGCCGGTCACGATCGGCGTCTGATCGGTATCGCTTACGTCGATCTGCGCGGTGGCCGCCGCCGACGACTTCGTGCCGTCGTTGACCGTGAAGCTGATCGTGCGGGTCGTGGTATCGGGCGTGATGGCCGTATCGGTGTACGTCACCGCGCTCAACGCGGCCTGCCATTGCGTGAGCGTCGCGCTGGCGCCCACCGAATTCAGCATCAACGTGCCGTGCACGGCATCGTAGGTCGCGGTGATGTTGCCCATCGTCGTGCCGTCGTTGACGAACGACAGGACATCCTCGCCCGCGTGAAAGCCCGTGCCGATCTGCACCGTCGCCGAAGCGAGCGTCGTGTTGTCCAGATCGCTCACGGCGATGCCGCTGTCGATCACGACCGGCGTCGAGGCCACGTTGTCGCCGGCGACGAAGTTCGCGGTCGTGCCGCTCGTCGTAATGATCGGCGTCTGGTCGGTGTCGGTCACGGTCACCGTGCGCGTCGCGACCGCGCTCATGGTCGTGCCGTCGTTGATCTGGTAGCTGATCGTGCGCATGGCGCTCGCAGGCGTCGTCAGATAGTTCGCGTACTGGACCGAACTCAGCGCCGCCTGCCATTGCGCGAGCGTCGCGCCGCCCGAGGCCGTCAGCGTGAGCGTGCCGGTGCCCGAGTTGTAGGCGCCGACGATGTCGCCCATCGTCGCCGGATTGGCAACGAACAGCAGCGAGTCCTGATCGGCCGTGAAGTTGCCGGTGATCTGCACGGTCGCGCTTTCGAGCGTCGTGCTCTGACCGTCGGCCACGCTCAGTCCCGAGTCGATCAGCACCGGCATCGAGGCCGTATTGTCGCCGGCGACGAATGCGGCCGAGCCGGGGTCGGTGGTGATCGTCGGGCCGCTCGTCACGTTTACCGTGTGCAGCGCGAGCGAGCTCGAAGCAACGCCGTCGTTGACCGAGATCGTGAAGTTGCGCGCGCCCGATACCGCCGCAGCCGACGTCGAGAACGTGACTGCATCGAGCGCGTGCTGCCATTGCACGAGCGTCGCGCTCGCGCCCACCGAAGTCAGCGTCAGCGTGCCGTTCGCGTTCGCCGTGATGCCGATGTTGCCGAACTGCGTCGAGTCGGTGTTATCGAACGAGAGCGTATCTCCGCTGTGGTAGCCGCTCGCGATCGAGATCGTCGCCGAGGCGAGCGTCGTGTTGTCCGCGTCGCTGACGGAAAAGGTGGAGATCGCCGTCGGTGTCGAGCCGGCCTGATAGCTCGACATGCTGCTGCCGCCGTCGACGACGATCGGCGACTGGTCGGTCGCGGTCACGTTCACGCTGCGCGAGGCGACGTTGCTCGTCGAGGTGCCGTCGTTGAACGAGAAGTCGACCGTACGCGTAACGGTGGAGGGCGTCACCAGCGTATTCGCGAACGTCACCGATTCGAGCGCCGCCTGCCATTGGGCGAGCGTCGGCGTGCCGCTGGCGGTCAGCGTCAGCGTGCCCGTGCCGCTCGAATAGCTGCCGCTGATGCCGTTGACCGACACAAAGCCGAGCACGTCGCCCGCCTGCACGTTGGCGATCGTCACGGTCGCGGACTGCGCCGTCGACGAACCGCCGTCGGAAAGCTGCAGGCCGCTGTCCACCGCGACCGGCGCGCCGCCCACGCCGTTGTTCGCCGACGCCCATGAGGCGTTGCCGCTGCTCGTCGTGACGGCGGGCCCCGTATCGGTATAGGTGACGTTGTCGATATACAGCGAGAGCGGACCGTACGGATCGTTCACGTCGATCAGCGTGACCGATCGGGTGTTCTGGAAGTCGGGGTCGTTGGCGATCAGGCTCTTGATGCTGCCGACGAAGCCGCCTGCCGCCTCGGTCGCAATCTGCACGCGCGTCGCGGCATTGCCGTTCGCCTCGATATAGAAGTTGCCGTTGACCGAGCTGATGTCGAGATCCGACAGCGTGAAGGTATGGCCGTTCGCGAGCGAGATCGTGAACTCCGTCATCGGATCGTTGTTGACGTTGACTTCGAGGAAGCCGTCGTTGGGGGCCCCGGAATTGACGTCGCTCGGACCGGTCGGCGCATTGCCGTTGTTCCACACGCCTTCCTCGACGGAGCCGTCCGTCGTGTATACGACGCCGTCGAGCGTATAGCTCGTCCGATAGCCGAGGTCCTGGCCTGTGTCGTTGTTGGCCTCGGCGGCCGTGTCGAAGGTTTCGACCGTCACGCCGAGCAGCTCGTTGAACTGCGCCTGCGCGCTCGCCGATTCGATCACGGCCGTGTGCACGTGCCCGGCCTGGTATTCGAGCGTCCAGTTGCCGCCGAGCGCGCTCGCGCCGGTGTCGTCGGTCGATGCCGCGACGTTCAGGTGCGTGAGTGCCGCGATCTGCTGCACGAGCGCCTGGCCGTCGGCTTTTTGCGCGACGTCGCAGCCGTAGATCAGGAAGTCGCCGCCCGGCTTCATCGCCGCGCCGATCTGCGCGAGCTCGGCGCTGTAGGCCGAAAAATCCGCGCCGGTGAGCCACGTCGAGCCGGCCTGGATCGCGCCGTCCGTGCCGTGCGAAATCAGATGGATCGACTCGATGCCGTGATGGGTTTGCAGGTACTGCGCGATCTGCGCGAAGCCGTCGCTGTTCGCGTCGAGCACGACGTACTGCGTGCCGGCCGGCAAACCGGCGATCAATATCTGATAGTTCTCGACGCTCGGGTCGATGAAGACGACCTGATGCGAGGCGTCCGGTGTGGTGACGCTCGTGTCCTTGAGCGCGTGCGTGGTGGTGCTGGTGTCCTTGCTGCCCGTGCTCGTGTTCGTGCCGGCGCCCTCGCCGTTCGTTCCGTTCGTTCCCGCATCGCGTTGTGCCGCATTGGACGTACCCGACGCCGACGCGGAAGACGCCGCTTGCGAAGCCCCCTGGCCCGACGAACTCGCCGCGGCCGGATCGTTATGCGTTGGCTCCGCGCGATGCGCGTGTTCGTGCGCATGCGTTTCCGCGTGCGGTTTGGCCGCGACAGCGGCAACCGACGCGTCGTACACGACGCGCGGTTCGAGCGCGAGCAACAGGGGCGAAGCCGCGACACGCGGACGCGGCATTTCGCTGTCGGTACTCAAACGCTTGAGCCACTGCCTGACGATCTTCATGACGATACTCTCCCGGCCGCCGCGCGTTCGACACGCGCGGCGCCGCAAAACGGGACTGGACGAAAACGCTTTAGCCGCGCGACGGGAAAATCCCCGTCAACGCGACGATGAAGTTGATGCCGAGATACGGATTGCGCGTGTTGAACGGCAAGCCGCTGCCCGCATTCGCGTTGACGACGTTCGGCAGGCTGGCCGGCACCGTGAGGTTGAACGGCTTGAGCGTGGTGTCGGCGTTGGCGGTGTTGTAGACCGTCGCCGGATGGCCCGACGACAACGCGCCGCCGAGCACCGTCGTCGGTCCGGGAATATTGGTCACGCTGGTCGCGGGGGGCCCCGACGTGGCCGTCGTGCCCGTTGCGGCGGGAATCGCCACAGCAACCGTGGTCGGCTGCGTCGCACCGGTAACTTGCGTCGCGTGCGTGTGAACGGGCAATTGCGCCTGCGTCAGCGTGATGTTTTCGGCTCCGGCCTGCTCGCCGGTCACCACCGGCGCGAGACCCAGCCCCATCCCCACGCCGACCGGCGAGCGGCCCTGCAGGTTCGGCAGACCGAACGTGGTTTGGCCGTTGCCGCCGTAGTACGTGCCGAGCAGCGCGAACAGCGGGCTGTTTTGCGCAATCGACATGAGCTGCCCCTGGCACAACGCCCAGCCGTTGGGTGCGAAGTCGAAGCCCACCATGCGGATTTCACCGAGGTATTGATCGGACATGCTGCCTCCAGAAGAGAGAAAACGAAAACGACGGAAGAGCCGTGCGGCTGAGCGGAACGCAGCACGCGACGGCATGCGCAACGCAATGCGAAATGCGATGGGGAAAAAGGTGCAAGGCGGAATGCGAGGCTGCGTACAAGGCGCCGCGTGCAACGGCGTGCGGCGCGCCGCACCGCATGTCGTTGCACGCGCGCCGAATGGAACGCCGCGAAGAATGGAATGCGCGACTCATCACACCGCATCCGCCGCGCAAGCCGAACGCTTGCGATGAATCACCGCGCACAGCGTCCGCGCGCCCGATTCGAGCGGTCTGCCCGGCGAGACGAACAGCAGCCATGCACGGCCGTCGGGTGCGATGAAGCGATAGGTGTCCTGAGGTAACGCAACCGCCGGCGGCAACTCGAAGCTCGCCGAATAGCACTCGTGCTCGCCATTCATGGCGAGGCCCGTCCATGCATCCAGCAAACGCGTCTGCACGAGCGGCAACGCCGCCGCGTCCGCGCTCGCGAGCGTGAAGACCTGCCCAAGCGACGCCCTCAGCGCATCGTAGGCCGGCAAATCCGAAACCGCGTTCGACACTGGTCCCCCTCGATCGCAACGCGCGCGCCGTGCTGCCGATGCAGCGCGCCGGTTGCCGTCATTCTTGTCATGCTCTCAGTTCGCGCGCATTTGCCGTGATGCATCGCCGTGGCTTACAGCCCGGTTGCGCGTCGCTTTAATACGGGTCTACGGAATGACTCTTTTTCTCTATCGTTAGGCTTACGACATATTTCTGGAAAGCTTTAATGAATTCCACGGTGGTCCAATTCGATCATGCCGCGCCCTGCTTATTACTTGCTTGTGGTTTGCTTATCGTTTGCTTATTGTTTATTTATTGCCTGTTCATTATGTGCTTAATACTCTCTCATGCGCACACTGTCCGTGCATCGTCCCGCGACGTGACGGATGAAACGGCCTGCGCATCGAGTTGTATGTCGAGCGGCGCGCATTCGCGGCGCATCAACCCGTAGACGCCGCCGTCCTGTTCGCTGCTCTGCTTCACGAAACCCAGACGCCAGTACAGCGACTGCACCGGGTTGTCGGCCTCGACGTTCAGGGTAACGGGCAAGCCTTCGCGCACCGCCCCGGCGATCAACGCGCGCAATAGCCGCGTGCCGATGCCCTTGCCACGCCATGCGGGCAGCAAGGCGATATCGATGATGCGGACTTCGTCGCCGAGTTGCGCGGGCCGCCATGCGTGATACAGACGCCCGACCGGCTCCGCGCCGGCCAACACGACGTCGAAAAAAGCGTGTGGATAGTGCTCGCGGTAATACGTGTGTTGAAGCTGCGATTGATGCCGCAGAAACGCGTCGATGCGAGACGGCTCCCAACCGGTGCGTGCGAATTCATCCCAACGCGTGCTCACGAAAACGTCACAAAGAAACGCTTCGTCGGCGACACTGGCGGTGCGCAAGCTCACGATGCCGGCATGGCTTGCCGGACTTTCTAGCGGCGCTGCGGAATGAGTGAATTCGATCTTCATGCGAAAAGCATTGGTAAGCCGCTGAGCTGACGAATACGCGATAACGCCGAATCCTAACTAATTGTTACTTGCGCAGCAATAGAAACTGTGAAGAGTCAGAGAGCCGGTAATTTCCCTGATTGCCCGCGCATTTTTACCCGCTATGGTGACGCTAAAACGACAATGAATCGAAAGCATTTCGAGTGGAATTTGTGCAATTATTTAGTAAGGCATCTAAAGCACTTCGTCAGCCATGCAAGCGGCTGCGCAAATCGCGGAGTACCCCGCCTCAACGATCCGCCGGCGTGCTGCCGAACTGCGCGAATTCCTCGCTGAGAAAATCCACGCATACCCTCACCTTCGCGGACTGCGCGAGCCGCTCCGGATACACGGCCCAAACGTTGGCGGGTTGAGTCGCCTCGGGCAACAGCTGGCGTAACTGGCCGCTGTCGATGAGTCCGCGCACGTCCCACAGCGAACGCAGCACGATGCCGCGGCCGGCCAGCGCCCATTGCACGGCGACTTCGCCATGATTGGTCGACAGCGGTCCGGTGACCTTGATCGATACCGCTTCGCCGCGCACCGTGAGCCGCCACAAGCCGAACGGATGATCGCGCTCCTTGATGGCGAGACACGCATGCGAGGACAGTTCCGCGAGTTGCCGCGGCGTGCCATGCCGCGCGAGATAATCGGGCGACGCGCACAGCACGCGATAATTCGAGGCGAGCCGCCGCGCGATCAGATGCGGCGCGATGTCGTCGCCGATGCGGATGTCGAGATCGATGCCCTCGCCTGCGACGTCGACAAGACGATCGAACAGATCGAGCCGCACGCTCAGTTGCGCATAGCGTTCCGAAAAGCGTGCGAGCGCGGGTGCGACGAAGCGCCGGCCGAAACCGAAGCTGCTCGAAATGCGCAGCTTGCCGCCCGGAATGCGGCGCGTGGTGGAGACGTCCTCGACCAGTTGATCGACGTCGTCGAGAATTTTTTCGGCCCATGCATAGACGCGCTCGCCCGCTTCGGTAATCGCGACACGACGCGTGGAGCGATGCAGAAGGCGCGTGCCGAGCGTCGCCTCGAGCACGCCGATGCGTTTGCTGACATAGGCGGCCGAGACCGATAGCGCCTCGGCCGCTGCGCTGAAACTGCACTTGCGCGCGACTTCGCAGAACACGCGCAGATCGCCAAGATCGGGAGACGGGACGCTATTCATGGCGGCGCTCTTTATACACGAATCGTGTACAGTGGTTTAACCAAAGCGCGCATTGTAGACGCAATTAGCGAGAATAGAATAAGCGCCATTGAAACGTCGATACCCGTTGGGTACTCCGCTGAATACCCCGTTGCACACCCATTACACAGAAGGAGCACAGCATGTCGAACAGATATCGGATTGCCGTCATACCGGGCGACGGCATCGGCGTCGAAGTGATGCCGGAAGCGCTGCGCGTGCTGGACGTCGCGACGAAACGCTTCGGCATCGAACTCGAGTACCGGCATATCGAGTGGGCAAGCTGCGACTACTACGCGAAGCACGGCAAGATGATGCCCGACGACTGGAAAACGCAACTGCAATCGATGGACGCGATCCTGTTCGGCGCGGTCGGCTGGCCCGACACCGTGCCCGATCACATTTCGCTGTGGGGGTCGCTGCTGAAATTCCGCCGCGAATTCGATCAATACGTGAATCTGCGCCCCGCGCGTCTTTTCGCGGGCGTGCCGTCGCCGCTCGCGGGACGCAAAGCCGGCGACATCGACTTCTGGATCGTGCGCGAGAACACCGAGGGCGAGTATTCGTCGGTGGGCGGCGTGATGTTCGAAGGCACCGAGCGCGAATTCGTGCTGCAGGAATCGGTGTTCACACGGCACGGCAGCGAGCGCGTGCTGAAGTTCGCATTCGATCTCGCGCAGCGGCGCGAACGCAAGAAGATCACGGTCGCGACGAAGAGCAACGGCATCGCGATCAGCATGCCGTGGTGGGACAAATGCGCGGCCGGCATCGCCGCGCACTATCCGGACGTCGAATGGGACAAGCAGCACATCGACATCCTTTCCGCGCGCTTCGTGCTGAACCCGGACCGCTTCGACGTGGTGGTCGCGACCAACCTGTTCGGCGACATCCTTTCCGATCTCGGCCCTGCCTGTACCGGCACGATCGGCCTCGCGCCGTCGGGCAATCTGAATCCGGACCGCACGTTCCCGTCGCTGTTCGAACCGGTGCACGGCTCGGCACCCGACATCGCCGGCAAGCACATCGCCAATCCGATCGCGATGATCTGGTCGGCCGCGATGATGCTCGACTTCCTCGGCCGCTCCACCGGCAAGGAGCGCGAAGCGCACGACGCGATCCTGCGCGCGATCGAGGCGACGCTCGCCGAAGGCCCGCATACCGGCGACCTCGGCGGCAGCGCAAGCACGAGCGAGGTCGGCGCGGCGATTGCGGCGAAGCTCGCGTGACCTGACAGAGCGTGTTGCCTGGGGTTGCCAATCGAATGCGGATTGCAGCCTCGGCATGCGGATACGCTGCCCTTCGGGCAAAGCAAATTCGACTTCGCTGAAGCGATGCGCGTGTTCCATCACATCGATCATGCCGGGCAGATTCATTTGCCATGCGCACTAATGCGCATCGTGAGATAAAAAGCACCGCCGTCGCCTTCGCGCACACTCCGTTGAACCCGTTGAACATCCGCGCCGTCGATACCTGTGAATTCGACGTCAACGCGAAATAGATCGCCGCACGCGCACGCTGAAGCCGCGCATCCGCACCTCAGGTTCGGCCCGCTCGACGACTCCGGAATCAACCCCATCGCGAAGTCCCATCGCACCTTCGCGAGGCGCGTTTCTCATCTCGGGTAATCCCCCGTTGCCCGCTGCCATCAAATTACTTACAGTGGCGCGCGTTCGCGTGAAGAATCACCGTTCTTTATGCGAACAAAACGCCGATCCCGGCGACGCTCCCGCACGCGAACCGCAGCGGGTATGATTCATTGCCTAAGCCCAGCAGTTCGCCGCAGGTGCAGGCATCGTGCGCCGCTACCCGACGGCACACGGTCTTAAGAAAAAACGCCCGTTATGTCGGGCTTTTTCGCAGTCAGGAGACCATCATGAACCGCAGCACCGCTGTGAACGTTCAAACCTTTATCAACGAGCACCCGTTTTCGCCGTTCCAGTGGCTGATCTTCTTCATGTGCTTCATCATCGTCCTGCTGGACGGTTTTGACACCGCCGCGATCGGCTTCATCGCCCCCTCGCTCATCACCGAATGGGGCATCGACAAACCCGCGCTCGCGCCCGTGCTGAGCGCGGCGCTGTTCGGCCTCGCGTGCGGCGCGCTCGGTTCCGGCCCGCTGTCCGACCGCCTCGGCCGTCGCGGCATGCTGCTCGGCTCGGTGCTGCTGTTCGGGCTCGCGTGCCTCGCGTCGGCATTCTCGACCGGCATCGAGCAACTGACCGTGCTGCGCTTCATCACCGGCGTCGGCCTCGGCGCCGCGATGCCGAACGCCGTCACGATGATGGGCGAGTACTGCCCGGACAACCGCCGCGCCACCGTCATCAACCTGATGTTCTGCGGCTTTCCGCTCGGTGCGGCATTCGGCGGCTTCCTCGCCGCATGGATGATTCCGCATTTCGGCTGGCGCAGCGTCCTGCTGCTCGGCGGCGTCACGCCGCTCCTGCTGTCGGTCCTGCTGCTCACGAAGATGCCCGAGTCGGTGCGCTACATGGTCGCGAACCAGAAGCCGGTCGAGCGGATTCGCGCGGCACTCGCGCGCATTTCCGGCGACGCCGTGCAGGCGGGCGCATTCACGATGACCGAAACCGCGCCGCAAACCGGCGGCAAGGGTCTCGGCGTCGTGCTGTCGCGCTCGTACATCGTCGGCTCGGTGATGCTGTGGCTCGCGTATTTCATGGGCCTCGTGATCTTCTACGCGTCGATCAACTGGATGCCGATCCTGCTGAAAGACGCCGGCCTCACGCCGCAACGCGCAACGCTGATCTCCGCGCTGTTCCCGCTCGGCGGCGTCGGTGCGGTGCTGGCCGGCGTGCTGATGGACCGCTTCAACGCCAATCGCGTTATCGCGGTCTGCTATGCGCTGACCGCGCTCAGCGTGTACTTCATCGGCCAGGCAGCCGGCAACGTCGGCGCGCTCGTGCTGATCGTATTCATCGCCGGCGTGCTGATGAACACCGCGCAATCGTCGATGCCGGCACTCGCCGCCGCGTTCTATCCGACCGCGGGCCGCGGCACCGGCGTCGCGTGGATGCTCGGCGTGGGCCGCTTCGGCGGCATCGCGGGCTCGTTCCTCGTGGCCGAACTGACGCGCCGCCACTTCTCGTTCAGCGGCATCTTCGCGACGATCGCGGTTGCCGGTCTGTTGTCGTGTGTCGCGCTGCTGATCAAACAGGCAGCACGTCCGCAAGTAGCGGAGGCGAATGCGTCGAAGGCGGAATCATTCGGGCATTGAGTTTTTTCGGCGATGCGGCCCGATGATGGGCCGCGAGCCTGGTGGTTTTTCGAAGCCGCTCTGCGAATTGCAGAGCGGCTTTTTCTTTGGGGGTGTCGCAAGTCGAGGTGGGGTTCGGGGCGTGGAGCAATGGATATGTGATTGAGAGTTAGGACTCGATTCGCAACGCTTTGCAACACTTTTGATTGAGCCGACTTCTCGCCATCGGCACAAGGTTTGCGCGTTCTTCCTTCGTCAGTTCCAGACACGACTGTTTGTCCCCTCTTTGAGATTACGTTAGCTTCGGAAACCCTTCCAGCTACGCAGAAACCAGCAGGATGGTCATACTACAGCTTACGCCAGGATGTAAAAATAATTGCTGTGAAGAGGATCAATAACCGTCATTCAGGACACGCGCATCCTGCTTCTATTCATCGCGTCATCCCTATGCATCGCGGCGATCTGAACTGCCCCGGGAATCGTGAAGGCTGTTTGGTTTAAGTCGATACCTGCACTACAGCGGGATTGCTGAGTTGCCGATAGTAGTTATCCTGAGTTACAGGGGCAACTCCAGTCAGTCTCAATCAATCTGTGACTATTTTTAACTCTTATCAGAAGAGAAAAACAATACGGCATAGCCTTGGACTTCAAGGACGAGTTGTCCCCATCTCCCATTATCCACACTCAAAATAGATGGTAAGCACAGGTATTTTTCGCTCAAATTCTGACATGAACGAAGTGACGAGTACCGAGATTCACGGATCGATACCCCCGTGCACTTGCCGACGGTCGCAAATATCGACAAGCTATTAGAGTCGCCGAATTGCTAGCCGTTGTGCAACGAGTGTGCATCTGTGGCCACCGTCACACACCGTGATCTGTGTTGCGTCTGCGACGTTTACTCATCCAATTTCTGTAGCCGAAGAAGAAATGTCTGTATTCTGTACCTTTGCACTCAATAACCGTGAAACTTCGAGCCTCTATTGTTTGGGACTTAGGATGATCGAAGCCTATTCGGGTCATGGTAAGGGTCGAGACAATCCCAATGCAGTTTCGATCCCCATGACTGGAGCTATTCCGCCTGGCACGTACTTTATTGTTGACCGTCAATCGGGTGGAAGATTGGGATGGTTGCACGATCTGAGTGACACATACCTTGGTAGCACCGACCGAACAAAATGGTTCATGCTATGGAACGCTCACGGCGGCGATACCACAATGATTGACGGAATACGTCGTGGTAATTTTCGCCTTCACCCTGAAGGCCCGATGCGCGAAAGTGACGGCTGCATCACTGTGAAAAACGGCAACGACTTCGAACGACTGCAGCGCTACATTCGCTCTCACAAGCCGAATATCGCCATTCCGGGTAGCGATCATCTGAAAGCATACGGCCGCCTGGAAGTCCGATGAAACGTCTCACACTTATCGGCGGGTGTCTCGCCGGACTCGCGCTGTCCTGCCTGGGCGGCATGCAGCTAACCCGGTTCCTTCTGCAACACTTCACGTTCGACATACCATCGTGGCTTTCAGCAATCGTTCGGCACGCAATACGTTTGATATATGCCGACTACCAGCCCGACGCCCTCGACATTCAGGACACATGCATCCTGCTTCTCTTCATCGCGTCATCCCTATGCATCGCGGCGATCATCGCCCTGCTCAGCTTTATCGCGCGGCGTCGATTCGTCGCACGCAATAGGCTCAATCAACCCGATTGAACGCACCCCGCCGTCCGCCTAAAAGCGCGCCGCCCCACTTCCCGATACACTACGTCTTTCTTCACCCCATACGAACGCGGCAACGGCGATCACCGTCGCCGCGCCGTCGCCCGCCTCATCTCAGGATTCCGGTAATGAAACGCGTAGTCGTATCCGCGCTTGTCGCGCTGTGTGTGGCACAGCCGGCCGCTCAGGCCGTCGCGCAGACCGTCAGCGATCAATGCTTCGCGCTCGGCGATATCGCCGGCCAGGTCGCCTCGTGGCGCGCGCACAAAAAGACCCAGGCTCAGGCGCTCAAGCAGGCCGCCTATTACTACAAAGACCCGTCCGATCGCGAGGCCGTCAACGCGATCATCGCCAAGATCTACGCCCCCGACGCGCCGCACATGACGCCCGATCAGGCGAGCATGGCGTTCACGTCGGAGTGCGCGAACCGGCACAAGGGACAGCCCTCATCCACGCAGTGATGCCCGTGTTCCCCCCGATGTGGTGCGGTGTTTCGCGAGCGGAGACGCTCATGCCCGCCTATTCGACGATGTTGAAATCGGCGAGGTACTTGCCCGCTCAGCGTGATGCCGCCGATGCGATTTCTCGCCTCGTCGAAGATTTATCCACGGCCCATGGACTACATCCTCAAAATATATAACTTCCGGAGACCCAACCATCCGGTAACACAGAAAGACATGAAGATCCGCCCATTGGCCCTGAGCCTGCTGCTCACCGCCGCGCATGCCACGGCATCGGCACGCGCGATTACCACAGCGGATGAAGCCGCGGACAAAGCCGCAAGCGTTACCCAGACCCATCACCTATCAACCCACACCACACAATGCCTGCTATTCGACGTGTCGGACAGCAAGCGCTATTTCATCGTCGGTGTTCACGAAAAACACTCGCGCGAATGTGGCGGCGATCCCGATACTGCACCTGCGCTTTTCTTCATGAAGATACGCAAGCGCGATGGCTACATCGTCACGAACCGTAGCGACGGCGAGCACTTCAAACCGCTTACGCCCAATACCCACGCGCCATAGCACCCGCCGCAACAACACCGGTTATCCTTCCCCACTGGAGACAGGAATACCGACATGAACCTCAGAGCCCTGCAATGCTTCGTGATTCTCGCTGAAGAACTCAATTTCAGCCGTGCCGCCGAGCGCCTGCATATCGCGCAACCCGCACTGAGCCAGCAGATCCGCTCGCTCGAAGAGAGGCTCGGCACGCAACTCGTCGACCGCGCGCGGCGGCCGTTGATGCTGACCGAAGCGGGACACTATCTGTGCACCGAAGCGCGCCAGCTACTCGGCTCGCTGGACCAGATGACGCTCGCCACGCAGGAAATCGGCATTGGCCGGCGCGGCTGGCTCAGCATCGGCTTCACGCGTTCGTCGATGTATAGCGTGCTGCCGCCCGCGCTGAAGCAATTCCACACGGCATATCCGCAAGTCGAACTCAAGCTCTTCGAAATGCTCACCGAGGAGCAAACCGATGCCTTGCGCGACATGCGCATTCATATCGGCATCGGCCGCCAGCCGCTGACCGTGGAAGGCTGCACGTCGTATTCGCTGCTGCGCGAGCGGGTCATGGTCGCACTCGAAGCGGGACATCCGCTCGCCGCGCGCAAAACCGTGCGGATTGCCGATCTCGCCGATACGCCATTGATTCTCTACCCCAAGCATCAGACCGCACAGTTCAAGCACTCGGTGCAATCGCTCTATCGCGATGCCGGCGTAACGCCGCTTGTCGCCCATGAGGCTTACGAAATACAAACGGCCATTGCACTCGTCGCGGCCGGCCTCGGCGTAACGTTCATCGGCGAATCGGTAGCGCGGCACGGACGCACCGACGTGATCTTCCGCCATTTGTCCGGCCCCGGCTCGGCGTACCGCTCCACGCTCGCGGCCACCTTTCGCAGCGACGACACCTCGCCGCATCTGTGCGCCTTTCTCGGCTGCTTGCCGCCACCGCTCGCCGACCCGACACTATAAGCAAAAGCCTATACAAGCATAAGCAAGCACTCTTGGACTCCTGATCGATGCGTTTCTATCATTGGCGAAAGCCATTGCTTGAACACATACGACAAACGCAACGACGGCCGCGCCCGCCGTTGCATGGCAGGAGACAGCATGACCGCATTCGACGAAACCGCAACGATGCGCAAAGTGTATGGGCGATTGATGCCCCTGCTCTTCGCGATGATGTTCGTCAACTATCTGGACCGGATCAATATCGGTTTCGCCGCGCTCGACATGAACAAGCAGCTGGGCTTCAGCCCGGCCGTGTTCGGCTTTGCGGGCAGTATTTTCTTTGTCGGCTATATGCTGCTCGAAGTGCCGAGCAACCTGCTTTTGCATCGCGTCGGCGCGCGCATCTGGATTGCGCGCATTCTGCTGACATGGGGCGCGGTGGCCGCCGCTACGGCGTTCGTATTCAACGACGTCAGCTTCTACGTGTTGCGTTTTCTGCTCGGCGTCATGGAAGCCGGCTTTCTGCCCGGCGTCGCCGTTTACCTGTCCCAATGGTTTCCGGTGCGTTATCGGGCGCGCGCGGTCGGCGGCTATATCGTCGCGGGCTCGTTTTCCGCCGTGCTGGGCGGGCCCATTTCGACCCTGCTGATGACCTACGCGAACGGTATTTGGGGTCTCGCGGGCTGGCAATGGATGTTCATTCTCGAAGGCGTGCCTGCGATGCTCCTGGGTCTCGTCACGCTGCGCATCATGACCGAGCGCCCCGCGGATGCCGACTGGCTCTCCAGCGAGGAAAAGAACTGGCTCGAATCGACGCTCGCGGCGGAACGCGCAGCGCTCGGCGGTAACCGGCATTTTCCGCTGCTGCGCGTGGCGAGCGACATCCGCGTCTGGAGTCTCGCCTGTCTGTTCGGTTGCGCCCTGGTCGGCATTTATGGGCTCTTCCTCTGGCTGCCGCAAATCGTCAAGAGCCTTGGCGATTTGAGCAATATCGAAGTCGGCTTTCTGTCGGCCGCCCCGCCGCTGCTCGGTGTATTAGGCACGCTCATCATCAGCCGCAGTTCCGATCGCACGGGCGACCGCAAGAAACATCTCGCGTTCGTGTATGGCATGAGTGCGCTCGCCATCGCCGGCAGCGCCTATGCACCGAGCCCCGCGATCGCTTATGCGCTGCTGTGCGTGACCGGCCTCTTCATCTATGCGGGCAATCCGCTGTTCTGGAGTCTCGCGTCGTCGTTCCGAACCGGCGCGGCGGGCGCGGCAACCATCGCGCTCATCAACACGATCGCGCAATTCGGCGGCCTCGTCGGACCGTGGAGCATCGGAATCGTGCGTAACGCGACCGGCAATTTCAAGCTCGCCTTGCTGACGATCGCGGCGTTTCTCGTCGTCGCGACGATCATCGCCCTCGTGATGCGCGTGACACCGGCCGACGACGAAGACGCATCGCTCGCGGCCGGCAATGCCGCGCCGTGAACCTGAATCGCCTCTGAATCGCACGCAACCGCAAAGGTACTGCCCACTATGATTATCGATTGCCACGGTCATTACACGACCTCTCCGCCGCAACACGAAGCGTGGCGCGCGCAGCAGATCGCTGCGCTCAAGGACGGCGCCGCGCCGCCGCCCCGGCCGTTTATCGGCGACGACGAGATTCGAGAAAGCATCGAAAACGGCCAATTGCGCGTGCAACGCGAACGCGGCACCGATCTAACGATTTTCTCGCCGCGCGCGGCGGGCATGGGCCATCATCTCGCCGGCGCCGAAGCGAACGCGCAGTGGTCGAGCGAATGCAACGATCTCGTGCATCGCGTCTGCGAACTGTTCCCGCGTCACTTCGTCGGCGTGTGCCAGTTGCCACAAACACCGGATGTATCGCCGCTGAACTGCGTCGGCGAATTGCGGCGCTGCGTCGAGGAACTCGGCTTTATCGGCTGCAATCTGAACCCCGATCCGTCAGGCGGACACTGGAGCGGCCTGCCACTCACGGACCGCCACTGGTATCCGCTTTACGAAGCGATGGTGGACCTCGACGTGCCGGCGATGATTCACGTATCGTCGTCATGCAATCCGAATTTCCATGCCACCGGCGCGCATTACCTCAATGGCGATACGTCGGCATTCATGCAATTGCTGCAAGGCGATCTGTTCGCGGACTTCCCCACGCTGCGCTTCGTCATTCCGCACGGCGGCGGCGCTGTGCCCTATCACTGGGGGCGTTATCGCGGACTCGCTCAGGACATGAAACGACCATTGCTCGAAGAGCATCTGCTGAAGAACGTGTTCTTCGATACCTGCGTGTACCACCAGCCCGGTGCCGAATTGCTCGCGAAGGTGATTCCGGTCGAGAACATTCTGTTTGCGTCGGAAACGATCGGCGCGGTGCAAGGCATCGATCCGCGCACGGGCCACTACTATGACGATACGCGCCGCTATATCGATGCGATCGAATGGCTCAGCGACGCCGACCGGCAACGTATTTACGAAGACAACGCGTGCAGTGTGTATGCACGGCTGTCGCGGCAACTCGATCGACAATTTCAACCATTCGCAGCACAGGGAGCAAGCGCATGAATCCAGCAGGATGGCGAGAATACGAATGCGCGCCGCAAGCGAGTCCGGCCACGCTCGCGGCTTTGCGCGAACTCGCGGTATCGCTGCTCAGCGACAACATGGCGCGCGCGAGCGGCGCGATCGGCTTGCGGCCGTTTCATCGGCCAAAGCCGCTGGCCGGCACGGCGCTCACGATCCATACCCGCCCCGGCGATAATCTCGCGATTCACCGTGCGTTCGAGTTCTGCCGGCCCGGCGACGTGCTCGTTATCGACGGCGCCGGCGATCTCACGCAGGCGCTGATGGGCGAAATCATGGCGACGTACGCGGAAAGCCTCGGCGTGCAGGGTCTCGTGATTGACGGCGCGATTCGTGACGTCGGCGCGCTGCGGCAACGCGACTTTCCGGTGTACGCGCGCGGCGTCACGCATCGCGGTCCCTACAAGAACGGCCCCGGAGAAATCAACGTGCCGGTCACGATAGGTGGCATGGTGGTGCATCCAGGCGATATCATTGTCGGTGACGAAGACGGCCTGCTTGCCATTTCGCCCGCCGACGTCGACGCCGTCATCGAAGGCGCGCGACAACAGCAGGCGAAAGAAACGGCCGCACTCGCGTCGATTGCGAACGGTACTTTCGACCGCGCATGGGTCGCCGCGCAACGGGACCGGATGATGACCGGATCATGAACCACCTGCCAATCACCACATGGTGCAACAACTGAACGCCGCCACCCTGCTCGCCCTCGCGCGCGCCGCGCAACAACAGCCGCGCGCCGGCGAGCCTTGCGAATGCACCCGTACGCCGCTCGACGGCTGGCAATCGCAGCCGCTCTCTCTCGACGAAACGCTATTCGAGGAAGTCGGCACGCTGATGCCGGAAGACGATCCCGAGCCGACCTTCAGCGAGTACCTGCCGAATAAAACCACTTACTGGTCCGCAGACGCGCCTATCGCCCCGCGCTATTTCCCGTACAACCGCTGCGGTGTGTGGCAATGCTCGTTGTGCGCGCGTCTTTATCTACGCTATGTCGAAGGCGGCGGGTACTTTGTCGACCGCAGGATTCGCGTGGTCAAGGCCGAATTAATCGAGGACGTGCCGCTTTCCGCATGACACGCTTCTCCCGCCTCCCGCCTACCGACTAGGGCGTTCTGCCCTGGCTGCTCGCCCGCGGTGAAAACCCGGGCGCGGCGTGCAGCTTCTCCCAGTTCAGCCCCATAAAACAGGGCCCTTGCGTGGTCTCGCTGAACTTCACGTCGTTGTGCTCGCCGTTCCACTCCATGACCTGCACGCGATCGTCGGCATCGACGGTCACATCCCATCCGACGCAACGCGCAAACGGAATCTTTCCGTGCAGTCTCAACACGGTCGCGACGCACTGCGCAAATTCAGGCAGCTTCATGCCCGCAAAACGCACACCCGAATCCGGATGCGCGTCGACTGCGCCCCAGTCGCCCAGATAACCTTCGTCGCACAACTCGCCCGTTTCGATTTTGACGGGCACGCAGACTTCGCGATCGATCAGGATATGCGTATCGTCCGCTCTTCCAAGCCGCAGGAAAGCCGCGCGAAGCGAAATACGGCCGGCATCGTCCACCACGGTGGTCAGACGCAACGTTGCCACCGGTTTCGATGCGAACGCCTTGAATAGCCGGTGCTGAATGATGAACTTCTGGATCACGCCATTGCCGAGCGAGCGGATGACCTCGGGGTCGAAATTCGTCCTGTCGAAGATATGCACGCCATTGCCCTGCATCGATCCATCGAGCTTGAAGACCACGCGCTCGGTGTGCTCGAAGATAATATCCTTCAATTCGTGCGCCGGCACGACCACGCTTTGGTCCGTGAAAAACAGGCCATTGACGTAATACGCGAGGTCCGGCAATACGTCGCCGCCGAAGATCAGCTGCGATATCGGCTTCAGGTTCGAAATCTTGCCGTACCCGCCCTTCATATACGGCATCACCACGGTCGCATAGTAGTTGTCGGGAATCCAGCCTTCCTTGAACGCGCCGTTGAATGCCGTGTAGACACGCAGCCACGGCGCGTAGATCGCGTCGCCGAACACGTCGCTCGCATAGGCGTCCGCGAGCTTCAGGTTCGCCGGATCGGCGCGGCCGTACTTTTCTTCGAGTAGCTGCAATACCCGTTTCGCCTGCGCGGCATGGTCGAGGTGAAAACGGTATTGCGCGACCCGCTTCGCGGATCGCCTCACTACACTCTCAACGTCGGATAGCATCACGTTATGTCCGCCAATGTCCGGGTGTTGTTCCTACCTATTATTCCCACCCGTTATCTCGCCCAGTGCCCTGTATTGACCGCTCATGCCGAGCGCTCAATACGCGTTCGAATGATGAAGTCCCTTGAAAATCGTCGCCAGAATGATCCTGACGTCGAGCCAGAACGACCAGTTCCTCAGGTAGTACAGATCGTGCGCGACGCGGCCTTCCATTTTTTCGAGCCGATCCGTTTCACCACGAAAGCCGTTGATCTGCGCCCAGCCGGTAATGCCGGGCTTGATCCGATAGCGATGAATGTAGCCGGACACGATGTTCTGATAGAGATCGTCGTGTTCGAGCGCATGAGGACGCGGCCCCACTACGGACATATCGCCGCGCAATACGTTGAAGAACTGCGGCAGTTCATCAAGACTGGTCCGGCGCAGGAAAGCACCCACCGCCGTAATGCGCGGATCGCCACGCGTGGCCTGTTCGAGCACACCGGCCTTCTGCTCATGCAAGCGCATCGTGCGGAACTTGTAGATCGTAAAGACACGCCCGTCCGCGCCTTTGCGGCGTTGCCTGAAAAACACCGGTCCATGCGAACTCAGTTTGACCGCAATTGCGCAGCCAAGCAGAATCGGCGAAACCGCAATCAATGCAAAGAGCGCAAAGAGACGATCGAACAGGTCTTTCTGCACCAGCGCATTCGGCGGCAACGGCGACGCGGCAAGATTGATCGTCGGCAGACCGAGCAGATCGGTCATGCTGCCTTCGAAAAGCGCGAGCGTGCGCACGTCGGGCATGAAGCGGATATTGATCAGATCGTTACGAAACTCCGCGACGAGCCGGAGAATCGCGCGCTCTTCCGAAAGCGGCAGTGCAAGCCATACTTCGCCAATGTTCTGCTCGCGCACGTAGCGGGCAAACGCCTCATGCCGTTCGAACACGCGCACGGACGAGCCCGTCGGGAGCCCGCAACCGGCGCTCAGGTTATAGAGCGCATTCGCGCGAAACCCGGCGGCCGGCGACTGCTCTATCTTGCGGATGATTTCGTCGCAATGATCTCCGCAGGCGGCCACCGCGACCTGCTGCAAGTTCATTCCCGCCACGCGCACGTGGCCGAGCAGCGCATGCGTCAGCATGCGGCCCGCCATCATCGCGGCCCCGGAAATACCGGTCCAGTACGCGAACCAGAGCCGCGACACCAGATCGATCCGGTGCAGCGAGAACATCAGCACCATCGCGCAGGCCTGCACGACGAGCCAGCTCAACGCGATATGTCCGGCCAGTGCTCTCTTCGAGCGGCCGCGCCATGAGTCATAGACGCCGAGCGCCGGAAACACGGCAAGAGAAAACGCTGCGGCAAACGCGACGAACGCAAAGTAGAAACTCCGTTGCGAGCCGTCGTCGAAGCGAATCTGCGAGGCCGCGAAAGCGCCCGCAACGATCATCGCCACGTCGAAACATCTCGCCAGTAGACCAGTCAGCAATCGCATTGCAGCCTCCTGAGGGTGCGGTTCCGTTCGACTCCAGCGCATTAGCCGCAACGCCCATACTTGTCGTCGAAGCGGACGATGTCGTCTTCGCCGAGATAGGTACCGGACTGAACCTCGATAATCTGCAGCGGCACGCGGCCCGGATTTTCGAGCCGATGACGAATACCGAGCGGAATATAGGTCGACTCGTTTTCGCCGAGCAGAAACTGCTCGTCTCCGCGCGTGACCAATGCCGTTCCGCTCACCACCACCCAGTGCTCCGCGCGATGATGGTGCATTTGCAGCGACAGACGCGCCCCCGGGCTGACGACGATGCGCTTCACCTGAAAGCGCTCGCCTTGATCGATGGAATCGTAAAAGCCCCATGGACGACGGACTTTTCTGTGCGTGTCCGCTTCCGGCGACTTCTCACGCCGGATACGCGACACAAGCTCCTTGACGTCCTGCACGTGCGCGCGATCCGCGACGAGCACCGCGTCGTCGGTTTCGATCACGACCAGGTTGTCCGTGCCGAC
Source organism: Paraburkholderia sp. Ac-20342 (assembly GCF_017104985.1). Taxonomy (NCBI): domain Bacteria; kingdom Pseudomonadati; phylum Pseudomonadota; class Betaproteobacteria; order Burkholderiales; family Burkholderiaceae; genus Paraburkholderia; species Paraburkholderia sp. Ac-20342. The sequence continues at coordinate 28,173 of NZ_JAAGPQ010000071.1, forward strand.
ACAGGCGACCAGCCGGCCGCCCTGGGAGCGCGCATAGGTCGCGGTCGCGCCTTCGAACAGCACGCGGCCATTCGAAGCGTTGCCGCATTCGTCCTTCTCCATCGCTTGCCATACCGCATCCCACGAGCCGAGATCGGACCAGCCCGCTTCGAGCGGCACCACGACACCGGTGAATGTCGAGCCGGGCTTGCCGAGTTGCTCCATCACCGCGTAATCGATCGAATCGGCGGGCGAGCGCAAGAACTCGGCCGCTTCCGGCATCAGGCATTCGTCGGTCTGTTTGGCATTGCGATAGGCCTGCACGCAGGCGGCATGCATTTCCGGCTGGCATTGCCCGATGACCTTGAGCCAGATCGAAGCACGCACGACGAAAATACCGCTATTCCACCAGTAATTGCCGGAGCCGACATACTGCGCCGCAAGTTCCACCGCAGGCTTCTCGACGAATCGTTCGATATGGCGCGCGCCATCCTTCAGGGCACCGCCGAGACGGATATAGCCGAACCCCGTATCGGGACGCTCAGGCGGCACACCGAGCGTGACGATGGCGCCCTCCTGCGCGTGAGTCGCCGCGATGCCAATCGCGTGGTGAAGCGCATCGAGATTCGCTATGGCATGGTCCGCGGGCATGGCGACCAGAATCGCGTCCTCGTTGTCGGCGCATGCGGCCAGTGCCGCGAGCGTCAGTGCGGGCGCGGTGTCGCGCCGCGCGGGTTCGACCACGATGCGTGCATTCACGCCGATTTCGCGCGCCTGCTCGCACGTAGCGAAATAATGCTCGGCACCACAAACGATTACCGGATCGTCCGCGACATCCCATGCGCCCTCGAAGCCGGCCATGCGTCCCATCGTGGCCTGCAGCAAGGTCTGATTGCCGATCACATCGATCAACTGCTTCGGAAACTGTTCTCGCGACACAGGCCACAGCCGCGTGCCCGAACCGCCGGCCAGAATCACCGGCACGAGAGGCGGAATATCGACCTCGTGCTGCAGCGTCGCATCGGTATCTCTTGTAGCTGCCACCGCGCCAACCTTACTCATCTGTAACTCCTCGCCATCGAAGCCGGCTCGCGCACGATTCTCTGTCGACGCCAACGCCTGACGCGCTGCGACGTGAATCGTCTCGATGCCTTCTTGTGTGATTAATGACAGGACGTCCGCGTCGGACAGACCCGACCAGCCGCTCAGTTCGCAGTGAAAGACAGATGCCGGTATGGAGTCCGGCTCGTTCGGGAAATACGCAGAACCGCGTGGCCGGATCGCTGCCGTCTGTTCGACGACGACCGGATAACGAAAAAACCGAAAGAACAAGTGAGGCAACGATGTTCACGATACTGATCGCGACATTCGCGACACATCGCGCCCCGATGTGTCCCATCATAGTCAGCCGATACTGAAATAAGCCGTTCTGGCGCGAACCGTGGAAGTTTTGGCTCTGGCTGCGGTCTCCGATTGCGAGGAATACGAACGAGCTTGCATTCCTGTTGCAGACAGCACGCTGAAGATTGGAAATCATCACCTACACGTGCTACCGTTCAGATGAACGTCTCGACACATTCGTGTCAAAGTTCATGTCAAAGACGGACACCTATCGTGTCTTTCGCCGGTGCAACGCCAGCATCCTGCTTCATGTTCACGCCGTCATCCAGCGTATCGCCAGCTCATCGAACGGCGCGCTACTGTTTTCCGGAGTTGCAATGGCCTATATCTCACTGCTCGCACTTTTTCTGACCGTCACCAATTTCGTGCCGATCAGTGCAATTGGCTTCGTGCCCCTTATCTTCTGCTCATGGCGCTTCTATGGGCGTAGCTATCCTGCGTTTATGGCACCGTTTACCGCGTTCACGCTTTTCGTCATTGCCTCGACGCTGCTTTACGATCCGCGGTCCTTTCTGGAGTTCGATTTTTACCGCCGCGACGGCAATTTCTTCATTTCGTATGCACCCATTTTTGCCGGTTGTCTGTATGCGCACCGTTGGGATCTGAACAAAGTACTGCGCACGTTCTTCACGTTCGCGGTTCTCATCAATCTGCCGCTCTACGCTTACTACATTGTCGAAAACGGCCTGATCGGCATTTTCACGCATCCCGCCGATACGTTCGGCAGCTACTTCATCGCCCGTAATGCGGCTGGCGGCTTCTTCGCCATGCTGTTCTGCCTCGGTGTCGCGTGCTACCTGCAAAAGCGCAGCAAGCTGCTCGTCGCGCTGCTCGCCTGCAATGCGCTCATGCTGTTTTCCACCTACAGCCGGGGCTCGCTGCTCGGTGCGGCAGCGATCCTTCCGTATCTGTACTTTGGCCGCAAACGCTGGATTCTGGCTTCGCTGGTCGCCGCCATGCTGGCCGGTTCGCTCGCGATGGCGATCCACCATACCGATCCGACCGTCGATTACATGGGCTACACGTTCTCGATCCACAATCAGGACGAAAAGGTCGCCAATCTGGACATTCGCTACGAATGGCTGTGGCCGCGCGCACTCGCCTATTTCGAACAGAGCCCGATTGTCGGTCTCGGCTTCGGCTCGTTCGACGACCATATCGGCAGCGTCGCCTCGTACTTTCATCTACTCGGCGTTCCGTCCGACGTCATCATCGAACATAGCGACTCCCACGCCCACAACTCTTATCTGAACATCCTCGCCGAACTCGGCGTGGTGGGCCTGACGCTGATACTGGCGTTCTACTGGAAGCTGGTCGAGTGGAGCAAACAGGGCGCGGCGTTCGCGGCCCTTGTCGATGGCGGGCGTAATTTCGCGGCTTTCCGCTTCGTCGAAATATCGTCGGTGTGCCTGCTCGTGATGTCGGCCACCGAACATCGGCTGGTGTCGCCGTCGAATGTTCTGATTCTTTCTCTGGTGATCTCACTGCTGCTTGCGGCACGCCCGCTCACTGCTTCCGTGTTCGCGTTCGATCCGCGTACGCGCCGCAGGGCGAGCGTCGTGCAGCAACGCCCGGCTCAATCTCAGGGCGTAGTAACGTCGGCGAGGTCGGCGAGATGACGTTCTTCGACGGGGCGCGGCGCGCTCGGTGCAGGTGGCAAAGCCTGTTCGACACAGGCACCCGGAAGCCGCGACTCGACAAAACCCTTGAGCGATTTCTTGAAGTTCTCCGATGAGAAACGCTCGGCGTTCCTGCGGCACCGACGAGGGTCGAATACGCCCGCGTTGTCTTCAAACCGGCTGACCGCTTCGAGCAACGATTCCACCGTTTGTGCGTTGAAGAACACGCCGGTGGCCCGCTCGAGCGGCAAGCCCACCACCGATTCGAGTGCTCCGCCCCGGCCGAATGCGATAACCGGTGTACCGCATGCCTGTGCTTCCACGACGGAAATACCGAAGTCTTCCTCGGCCGCGAACACGAATGCGCGAGCGCGCTGCAAATGGTCGATCAGAACATCGGATGGCTGATGGCCGAGAATCTCCACGTTTTCTCCGGCCACAGCCTTGATCTTCTTCATCTCGGGGCCATCGCCGATCACGACGAGCCTGCGCTCGGGCGTTTGCGAAAACGCCTGCACGATCAGATCGATGCGCTTGTAAGGCACCATGCGCGAAGCCGTGACGTAGAAGTCGTCCTTCTGCATGCGAACCTTCATATTGGCGAGATCGACCGGTGGATAAATGACCGTGGCATCGCGCTGATAGGCCTTTCTGATTCGCCGCGCAATGAACTGCGAATTGGCGACGAGATAATCGACGCCGTTCGCGGAACGCGAATCCCAGCCGCGAATGTAATGCAGCAGCACGCGCGCCAGCATCGAGCGAACGCCCGTGTCGAGGTGCGATTCACGCAGATACTGGTGCTGCAAATCCCACGCGTAGCGGATCGGCGAATGGACGTAGCTGATATGCACCTGGTTCGGTCCGGTCAACACGCCCTTTGCCACCGCGTGCGAACTCGAAATCACGAGATCGTAGCCGGACAGATCGACCTGCTCGATCGCGAGCGGCATCAGCGGCAGATAAGCGCGGTAACGTCTCTTCGCGAACGGCATTCTCTGGATAAACGACGTGTTGACCGATTTCCCCTTTACGCACTCGCGGTCTTCGAGAAAATCGACAATCGAGAAGATGTCCGCATTCGGGAAGCACTCGATGATGTTCTTCAATACTTTCTCGGCGCCGCCCGAGACCACCAGCCAATCGTGAACAATAGCGACTTTCACTTCGACCTCCTGTGACTTTCCAATCGAACCCCCAGACATCCTTCACCACATCAATCTTCTTTGCCCGCCTGCGCCTGTGTGTGCAAACCGAATGCAATCCGCACCCGCTCCATGGCACGCTCGGCGCCGGGCAACAGGCTAACCAGTTCAAGACGGATCAATACGCCCATCAGAATCACGGACAATGTCGACTCGCCGATCACGCGCGCGGTCGCCATGCCCATCGCGCCATAGCGCGGTGCAAGAATCAGTGCCGCGCAGAGATTGGCGAGCCCGGATAAGGCACCGACAACGGCGAGCAAGCGGTCTTTTTTGCGCGGCACGAATACGTAGAACGCGACGAATTCGTTGAAAGCCGCGAAGGGAAACATCCACGCGAACACCTGAAGCACGTGAGCGCTGGGCTCGAACGCCTGGCCCAGGATGAGCGGCAGAACAAAAGGCGAAAGCGTCAAGGCGCCGCACAGCACGAGCATGCCGTAGCCCATCAGCAGGAACGCGCCGCGACGCGTCGTAACGCGCGCGCCTTCCTTGTCGCCGTTCGCGAGTTGCCGCGATATCGTCGGAATGAATACCTGCGAAGCCGGCCCCATCAGGCTCAGTCCGATCGTCGCAAAGCGTTCCGCCGCACCGAAATAGCCGACCTGTGCAGGCGTCGACAGGAGCGTCATCAGATAGGTCGAGGATGCCGTGAGCACCACGGAGCCGGACGAATAGCAGAACAGCATCGTCGAGCTGCGCACGAGCGGCACGACACCCGAGAGCTTGAGGCGCGGCCAGCCCAATTGACGAGTCGCGAGGCCATAGGCAACGAGCGACGACGCAATGCCTGAAATCAGCAGGCTCGCCAGGACCCACACGGCGTCGCCGGGTCCTTTGACCAGGCTCAGCACCAGTACGAGGCTCAATGCAAAACCGAACACCTCGATCATGATCGGCGTACGGAAGTGCTGGCGGCCCTGAAACAGCCAGCCGAGATTCAACGCCGAGACGATGCCGAGCAGCGTCGCCAGCAGGCCGATAAGCGGCCGCTCGGACAATACCGGCGAGCTCATCGTCGCCACGACGCCGATCGCCGCGCCGATTACGCCCAGAATCAGCCGCGCGCTGACATGCAGCGAATAGATCGAATTGCATTCGGCCGCCGAATGCGCTTTCGACACCTCGCGCATGCCGACGAAAGTGAATCCGTAGCTCACGAGCATCCAGATCACGTTCATCAGCGACATCGACGCGAGCACCCTGCCGTACTCGGCAACGCCTAGAACCCGGCCATAAAACGGCACGACGATGATGAGATAGACGTACCTCATCAGATACCCGCCGTACACAAACGCGATTACATTGGCGCTCGCCCGTTTATCCATTCCCGTCTCCTTCCCGGCCTTCAACGCCCGGTCGCACGCCGGCGTGCGAGCGGGTTGGCGATATAGCGCACGGCAAAATCGGACAGCGGCGAATAAGGCAGGAGACACAGGCTCGACAGCACGAGCGTGCCGAGCTTTTTCTTCACGCCCCAGAATGGATTCGCAATGATCGTATGCAGATAACCGCTCGAATCGTGGAGCATCCAGCGCCAGCGCGAGAGGAGCTTCGCGCGATAGAGGGTCGAGCAGAACGTCGCCTTCTCGTGCGAGAAGTCATGGAAAGTCGGCGGGAGCTCCAGATTCAGCCGGTCCTTGGCGATGTTTCTCAGTATCGCCCATCGCATGTTGAATGCTCTCGGCGCTTTGTTCAGTTGCTCCGAGTTCGCGAACGATACAGTTTCGCCTCCCGCGTTATGCACGCGATAGCCGCCGAGCGACTTCGGCACGGTTCCAATCGTCCCGGTCAGCGCAACGCCGTAAATCGCGTAAAAGTCCGCGCCATAGCGATTCACGCCCTCTTCCGGAACCGGAAAGATCTGCCTGAGCGCGCTGACCCGGTAGGCATTGCCCGATGCGGGCGGTGACGGATAGAGCCAGCCGCCCTGCAATAGCTTCGTGCAGTCGTGAGGCGGCACGGTGTGCGGCACGTAAGCGCCGGTCAAGGCCCCCTGACGATCCATGACGTCGAGACGGAATTGCACCTTCGACCATGCACCGCTATCGAACAGGCGCATCACTTCGGAAACCGCTTCGGGATACAGAACGTCATCGGAGTCGAGAAGGATCACGTACTCGGTGTCGAGCAAGCTGATGGCGTAGTTGTATGCCGATACCTGTCCGCCGTTTTTCTTGAAGACGGCGGTGATACGGTCGCCATAGCTTTCCAGGATCGCACGCGAGCTGTCGGTCGAGCCATCGTCGATGACCATCACGCGCGTATCCGGATAGTCCTGCGCGAGCGCCGAGTCGATTGCCGCACGCAGATAGCGCTCGTAGTTGTAGTTGCAGATTGCAATGGTGACGTGTTTCATGATGTTTCGACTCTATTCGTCAGGTTCGGGACACCGACAACCGGCATCCGGGATACTCGCGACAGGCGACCGGGCCATGACTACGCTCAGGCGGCACCGCGCACCACCAGATAAGCCAGATGTCTGGGCGGGTTATTGCCGGCACCATTCATCTGGCTCGGTACTTTGAATCGCACTTTCATCTGCCCGTTTTCCCAGTTCGATGCAATATCTTCCGCGGCACTCGTAGTGCCGGTGAGCGCATCGATAAAATCGACCTGCGCCTCGCGCAGACGCGCACTGTCGAGCCCGCCAATGGCGACGGTCTGCCAGCCTGTACTCGCACTCACCTGCATGACGAGATCGCTACCGGAGAACAGTGCGTTGCCGCTCACGCCCTGGCCGAACTGCACGGGCTTCGAGAAACTGCCGAGATGGCCGCCCGCGGTCTTGCGCAGCACGATCAGGCTGCGCCCCGAGACGTTGTAGGTTCGCGCCGGCGGCCCGCGATGCGTCAGACGGAAAGGCTCATAGCCATCCCAGTGATAGATCATCGATACATACTTGTCCGCATCGTCCCAATCCCTCTCCAGCGCCCATACCGCAAACTCGAAGAAATAGCGCGGCAGATAATGCGGGTCCTTCATGTACTCGTCGCCGATTTCCGTTTGCCAGATACCGCGCGCGGGGCCGTTCTTCACGTACCGCTGATACAGCGCATCGAGATCGGAAACGGCGAGATAGTGCGTGTCGATATAGTCGACCCAGTCGAGCATCCGCTCGTTCAGTACCGGGCTGCGATACGCCAGCCATTGCTGGAAATTCGCGAGACCGCCCTGATCCGGCCAGCCGCCATAGACCACGTACGCGTGGTAATTGCGGATAATCCGCGCCGCCGGAATATGAATTCGCTCCACGTAGTCCTGCATCGCGCGCTCGTAGGGCTTCGAGCGCTTCTCATTCTTGCTGAAGTCCGGGCCGTGCCAGAACGTGGCCTGCGGCAGGCCGCCCGACAACTGGCCGGCAGCCTCGTTCCAGATCTGGAAATAACGCAGGTTATAAGGCGGCGCAGAGTACTTGCGGACCACCGCCTCGACATACTGTTTCCATGCGTCCACGTCGACGGGCGCCGAATTCGAATCGCCCGGCACGCTCGCATTCCATCGCGACGTATAGCCGAGTATCAACAACGAGCCGATGCCGCTGCGTTCATTGCGAATCAGCACCGGCGGCAGGTCGCTATCGAACGCGGCGCCTGTCCTGTCGATGCGCATGGTTTCACCAGGCCGATCGGGCTGACCGGGGCCCACAGAACCGCGCCCCCAACTGATGCCCATCGCGCGCCACATTTCTATGTCGGCGGCCGAACCGGCCCAGCCGTTGGTGCCGATCAGGTTCGTCATAAGACGGGCCTGCGCACGTTGGCGCTGGGCATCCTGTGTCAGTGCCAGAGCGGGCTGGGTCCGTGCCAACGGAACGACCGCTCCCGCCGCAAGCGCGGCAAATGTGCGCAGCGCCCGCCTTCGGCCTCGATGGACTTTGACGCGATTCATTTCCGTGCCCGTCCATGTCAGTCAACTCGCCGACGCGCGCGGCGTCAGGTCGGGCAAGCGGTCGCCGGTGTGCTCGTAAAGTATTTCGAGCACTTTCTTCGCCGTGCGATCCCAACGAAATTCGCGGGCACGCAATTGCCCCGCCACGCGGTATTGCTGGCGCAGATCCGCGTCGCTCATCATCTGCGAGATCTTCGCCGCGATATCGTCCGCCGAGGTCGCTTCGCAGTACATCGCGGCATCACCGCACACTTCCGGTATCGACGTCCGTGCCGATGCGATGACGGGGCAACCGCAGTACATCGCTTCGAGAGGCGGAAGACCAAATCCCTCGTAGAGCGAAGGGAAAACGAGGCAGCCGGCGTTCTCGTACAGAGCTTTCAACTCGTTATCCGATACGAAGCCCGCCCACACGATCCGCTTCGAATCCACGGCATGTGCGGCGCCATCGCTGCTAAAGATGCGCGAATTCCGTCCCCCTACGATAACGAATTTGACCGTGGTCAGATGTTCGAGCTCCGCAATCGCATCGAGCACGCGCTGCAGGTTCTTGCGCGGATCGAGACTGCCGACGATCACGCAGTACGTGTCCCTGCCCAGTTCGAGACGTTCGAGCACGGCCGGGTCTGCTACGACGCGATCGAGATGGTCTGCGCCGGGCGTCACCACTTTCACGCGCGACGGATCGATCTTAAGGTGGTGGCAGATACGCGTCTTCGAGAACCGCGACACCGTGAGGATCATGGGACGCGTTCGCCGCAGAAACGCGAAACAGATCCGGTACCAGAGCCGGAATTTTCTCGAGAAGCCTTGCGGCACGTCGTAGACCGCCATGTCATGCACCATGACGATCTGCCCGCGTTTGAAAAGCGGATTGGTATTGCACAAATTCAGCAGCGTGATTCCGCGCGCCGCGATGGGCAGCGTAATCTGCTCCCACAGCGTGCCGCGCAGCCACGGAAAGCGCCGCTGGTTATCGAGCAGCGCGCCTGGCGCGACGGCATTCTGCGGCACGAAAACTTCGAGTTCGTCGCCCGGCATCGCGTACATCTGCATCGCTCTCGTGAGTTCATACGCGACGCGTTGAACCCCCGTCATGGTCTGCGAAGTAAACTTTCCGTTGATTGCAAAGACCATCCGCTTCTCCGTTTAACGCGCTGTCGCACATGCAACTATTCCTGTGCCGGTTCAGTGCACGGCTCGATGCGCCATGTCGGCGTCGCCGAAATCGCTCGCGTAATTCGTCTCGTAGTCGTAATTCTTCGTGCTGCGGCGCAACGGAATACCGTTGAAAACCGCGCCCGAAATACGCCCTTCCGCGCGCTCCATCTTCCTGACCGTGTCCTCGATTTCCTCCTCGCTTTGCATGCCCGAACGCAACACGAGCAACGACGCGCCCGCCTCGTTCGCAATGATCGAAGCATCGGTCACGGCGAGAAATGGCGGCGTGTCGACGATCACGAGATCGAACTGGGTCGACAGACGCTCCAGCATTTCCCTGAACCGCGGCTTCATCAGCAGCGCCGCCGGGTTCTCGGGGCGTACGCCGCACGACAGGAACGTCAATCCGTCGATACCGGTCGAGCGCAAGGCATTGCGCAGCGGTATCCGTTCCGACAGTACTTCGGAGAGCCCGCCGCGATTGCTCTCGTTGAATAGCGAGGCGAGATGGCCGCGCCGCATATCGGCATCGATCAGCACGACGCGCGAGCCGATTTCCGCGTGCAGAATCGCGAGATTCGCGGCAATGAAGCTCTTTCCCGCCGAGGGCGTCGGCCCGGTAATCATCACGATGTTGTTGCGCGCGTGCGCCAGATCGCGAGTCAGTGCGGTACGTACGCCTCGCAGCGCTTCGACCGAGGAATCGTGCGGAAAGCGCGCGGCGAGAATTCTGTTGTTGTGACCGGCGCTGAACTGGATCTCCTGCGCGCTTCTCTCCAGCGGCGGATCGGCGCGCCCGGCAGACGCCGGCAAGGACTTGTGCCCCACGCTGGCCGCATTGCGATCGATCAACAACTGCTGCTGGCTGAACAGAATCTCGCCGAACATCGGCACGCTCATGCGGCGCTCGACGAATCTCGGGTCGGTCACGCCCGTCATCACATGACGACGCACGAAAACCAGCATGACGCCGGACACGATACCGAGCACCAGCCCGCCGCCGAGCACGAGTACCGGCTGCGGCATGACCGGGCGATGCGGGCTGATAGCCGGATCGAGAATATGCGCGCCGCCCGTCGTACTGGCGCGCCGAACCTGCAATTGCTGGGCCTTCTGAACCATGCCGAGATAAATCGTTTCCGCAACCTTCTGCGCGCGGATCAGATCGACGCTTTCGCGTTCGGACGCCGGCATGCCGTTGAAATGGGTATCGAACTTCCCTTTCGCGTCCTTCAGTTGCGCCAGTTGTTCGTCGATGCTCTGCACCCAGCGGCTCTGCGGGGTAAAGCGCTCGAGCATTTGCGTGCGCTGCAATTGCAATGTGGCGATCTGCTTGTCGAGATCGAGACCGCCTTGCAAATAAGCCTGCGCTTCGTTGGTCGGCTGCATCGACTGCGAACTGGAACGGAAGTTCTTCAGCGATTCCTCGGTTTTCTTCAGATCGGCGAGCAGGCGCGGCAATTCGCCGTTGATAAACGCGAGCGTTTTCGTATCGTTGAGTTGCCGGCTCGCAATCGCGGACGCGAGATATTGCTGCCCCAGGGCATTGGCAACGTCGGCGGCTTTTTCCGGACTCTGATCGCGATACTGGATTTGCAGCAGCCCCGAGTCCTTGACCTTGTCGCCTACCTTGACGAGATTCAGGAAGCGTTTGGTTGCATCGAGTTCGTTCCAGCGGATCACCTCGAATTTCGTACCCGGCCGCGCATCTAGTTCCTTGATGAGCATCGACACGCCATTCGCTTTCGCTTCCGTGCCCACCGTACCCGTCAGCAGAATCTGGCCGGACGGACCGAGCAACTCGTAGGCGCCGTTCTGGAGTGCAATCAGCGTGAGCTTTTCTTCTTCGAGTTCATGCGGCACATCGAGTGCACCCACTTTCACGCGCTCGCCGCCCCAGGCAAACGATTTCAAGCCCAGCCACGGGGCCGCGGGCTCGCCCGGCGTCGCGAACTTCTCCGCGATATTGCCGAGTATCGGAATACGATGCGGCGTCACCGAGACGTCGAAGCGGAATTGATCGATCACCGGCTGCACGACCGAGCGGCTCTCCATCACGGCCGCTTCCGTCACCGGCGACGGCGCGGGCGGCGGCAGCACGTCCTGATTCTGCAACGCGAGGCCGAGCGCGTTCGGCTCGGGCGGGTCTACCCGCACGACCACGTCGGCGGAATAGATCGGCTGTGCAATCAGCAGATACGTGACGGCCAGCGTGAGGACGACGACCGTCGTCACCACGATTTCCCAGATATGGTCACGCATCAGCGTGAGCATCGCGCCCGCACTGAGCTGCCTGCGCTCAGTGTCGATGGCGGGATAGAGCGAATTTTGCGGGTAGTAATCCACCGGTCTGATCCTTACAGGTTGATAAGCAGAACGATCAACGACACGCTCTGCGTCGTCACGTTGCAAATGACGCCGCTGCCGGCCGGAAAGGCCCTGAATTGGCTGGCGCACGGCGAAGCGACGTGCTGGGTCGGGTTAGGTCGGGGAACCGCACTCGGGACCTCTCGAGCGACGGAAGGCTACACAGCTATTGCGTTGTCCACTGCGGCATTGCCAATCGCGCTTCTCGGGAATTCGAAATACGAAGTCCCGATTCCCCCGAATCGCAATGGGCAACTTCTCTATGGATGTTGCGGTGAAGCATAGCCCGCAAAAAGAAGTACTCAATCGCCGGAGGCATAAATTCGGGTGTTATTGGCCGAATGTGCGGAGCGTTTTACATTTGCAGACGCTGTTGTTGCGATCTGCAATTGGTGTAACAGAGTTATACGATTCTCACGAAACATCGCGACAGAACGCGTGTTGCGCGCTTCGAGTGCGAGGCATCGGGCTTTGAACGGACTCATATCGCCTCATCCTTTACCACGCCGCGTATTTGACGATTTCGGCACAAAGTGAGGTACCGAAATCGCGCCAATTGAATGAGAAAAAACTTCACTGAGAGACAGGTAATAGAAAGCGTTCGAACGGAGTTCAAGGTAAGAATTTCCCAGATCATGACGATTACGCCAAAACACCCGCGCATGCCGGCCAAGTTCGTCTTGATCACCTCGATGCGCTAATCTCAATGCGTAGTTTTTCCCGTCTGGAGAATCCCGCGTGATGAAGCACATTGGTCTTTTCGTCTTCCAGAACTGTTCGGTGGCCAGTACCGGCGCGATAGGCGACGCGTTCCGGCTTGCCAACGAGTTCAAAAGATCCGCTGGTGAACAACCGGCCTATCGGCTCTCCGTACTGTCGGATGGCGGCGGTCTCGTGACCAGTTCTTCCGGCATTTCGATCTGGACCCAAGGACTCGATCGCTACTGCCTCGCCGATTTCCATGCATTCTTCGTGGCCTGCCGCGACGTCACCGAAGTGGCGGAATCGAATGACCGCTTTCTGTCGTGGATCTCATTGCAGGGCTCGATCGCATCGTTCGGCATGCAGCAAGGCGCAAACCTGGCCGTGATATGCAACGACCCGCTGCAATCCACGGTGCCGATCTATCTGTTCGACGACAGCGGCGACGCGTCGCGAGCGCCCAGCAACGTTACGCCGACCGATCTGGCGATCGCGCAGATAGAGCGCGACGTCAATTCGGATACGGCCCGAAAAATCGGCCGCATTCTGCAAACGGGCTACGCCGAAAAGAGCCGCACCGAAATCGACGATGCGAACATCACGACCACGACCGAGAAGATTCGCGAGTCGGCGCGCTGGATCAAGGAGAACTACAGCAAGGCGATCTCGGTTGCTCAGGCCGCGGAGTCGGTCGCGATGAGCAAGCGCAATTTTCAACGCCGCTTCAAATGCGAATTCGGGATGACCCCGCTCGAATACCTGCTGCGCACGCGCTTCGAAATCGTGCGCTCGATGTTGAAGAACACCGATTTGCCGGTCGACAAGATTGCGCGCCGGTGCGGCATGGGGGACGGCAATCGCCTCGGGCGGCTCTTCAAGGAGCGCTATGGCATGTCGCCGACGCAATTCCGCGCGCAACAGCAGATAGAAGCCGAGGAGCGCTGGCAGACGGCCGAGGAAAGTTGGGGCACCACGGCCGAGATGCTGCGGCAGGTTCCCGCCACTCTTTGATGCTTCGGGACGAGCGCTTCGCGACCCATATATTCATGGATAAGAACATGACGATCACCGAACCCACCGCGTTCGATGAAGAAGATACGGTGGACGCCACGCAGGACACGGCGTCCGAACACGGGGCTGTTGCCCTCTCTGACGCGGTATCTGGCGAGCAGACGAGGCAATATGAGGAACCGCTTCATCAGCGCCGGCAAGCGCCTTCCAGAGTGAGAGCGATCAAGGAAGCCGCGAAATCATTGCTGCCGGACTCCATCTTCGTGAGTCTGCTGCATCACAAATGCATTGGCCGCTATCCGAATCTTCTTCATCCCGCCACGTTCAATGAGAAGATCCTGCAACGTAATCTGAAGCCCGATCCGCGTTACATCGATCTGGCCGATAAACTCAAGGTGCGGGAATATATTGCAGCAAAGATCGGCGAGCAGTATTTAATACCGCTTCTCGCCGCGCCGGAGCTGTTGACGCGCGAGGTCTTCGACTCGCTGCCGGATGCCTTCGTCATGAAGGCCAATCACGGCAGCAATTTCGTCGAAGTGGTGAGAGACAAATCGAAGACGTCTTTCGAGAAATTGCGGATGCTCGCCGAGCAATGGCTGGCGACCGACTTCTACCACATCGCGCGCGAGCGGCATTATCGGATGATCAAGCCGCGCGTCTTCTTCGAGCACCTGCTGCTCGACCAGCACGGCCAGATTCCCGCCGATCTCAAGGTGCACTGCTTTGGCGGCCGTCCCGGTGGGCCGATCATCTATATCCTCGTGATAGCGGACCGGTTCGGCGACTGCCATGGCGACGTATACGACGCCGACTGGAATCATCTCGACATCGCCATCGGCCCCTATAAACGCAGCGCCGCACCCTCTGCGCCCCCGCGGAATCTGCAAGCGGTACTGGACGTCGCGGTGCGATTGGCCGAAGACTTCGACTATGTTCGCGTCGATCTATATGCACCGGATAACGAAATTTATTTCGGCGAATTGACGTTCACGCCGGGCGCGGGCGTATTACCCTTCACACCCGACAGCGTCGATTACGAGTGGGGCAAGCTGCTTGCGTGAACCGGCGGCTCAGGCAAGCGAAGCAGTCAAGCTCATTCACGGGAGCTTCGACTCCACCGCTGATTCCCGCTGCTTTCCGCCGATTCCCACTGCCAGTCAGACCGCTGAACCATCACGCCGGCATCATGCCGTTCTCCATCTTCGCGCCGTTGGCCTCGCGCGAAATCAGAGACGACAGCCATGCCCGCGCGGCTTCACGCCGACGAGCCGCCGTGCAGATCGCAGCGGTAAAAGTCGTGATGGATTGAAGGCTGCCCGGGAGTGCCCCGAGCACGTCGATACCGGCTACGTGAATCAACTCGCTCAACTGCTGAAATCCCAGCGCGACCTCTCCGCGCGCCACCAGCGCACCCACCGGCACGCCCGGCGGCGCCTTCACGAGACGCGGAGCAATACTCCCGGCAATGCCGAGGCGTTCGAGCAGCCAGAGCAGATGCGTGCCGCTCGGTCCCGTCGAATAACCGATGCTGCGTGCGCCGAGCATTGCCTCACGCAGCGCCGCTTCGGTGCCGATGTCCGGATGCGGCTCACCGGTGGCCACCGCGACCGCGACGCCCGAGCGCGCAAATGCGACCCGGCTCGCGGAATCGACATGACCGGCCAGCGCGAGCCGTTCGATCGCGTTCTCCGCCAGCACGACGATATCGAATACTTCGCCATCCTCTACACGACGCGCCGCGTCAACACCGCCAACCGATTCGATCGCCACCGGCTGTCCCGTGCGGCGCTCATACGATGCGGCGAGTTTGGCCAGAACCTGGCGCGTCGCCATCGACGAAATGCCTGTGATCGGCTCAAGCACGCTGTTCAATCCTTGTAGCGCAGTCCGGCCTGCTCGAGCGGCCCGCGCATGTTGTACATGTCGAGACCGAGCACGCCCGAGGCGAGCTTCGCCCGCTTATCGCTCTCGAGCGCTTCGCGCTCGGCCGCTTTTTCGAGTACCGCTGGCGCCGCCGCGGCGGGCACGACGACCACACCGTCGTCATCCGCGACGACGACATCGCCCGGCGTCACCAGTGCGCCCGCGCAGACGACCGGAATATTCACCGAGCCGAGCGTCGCCTTGACGGTGCCCTTCGCGGAAATCGCCTTGCTCCAGACCGGGAACTGCATCCCGGTCAATACGCTCACGTCGCGCACGCCGGCATCGATAATCAAGCCGCGCGCGCCACGCGCCTTGAAGCTCGTCGCAAGCAGATCGCCGAAATAGTCATCGGTGCAATCGGCGGTAACGCCGGCCACGACGATGTCACCGGGGCGAATCTGCTCGGCCGCGACGTGCAGCATCCAGTTGTCGCCGGGATGCAGCAGCACGGTGACGGCCGTGCCGGCCGCCGTCGCGCCCGCATAGATCGGGCGCATATAAGGCTTGAGCAGGC
>NZ_JAAGPQ010000072.1:0-237 GCF_017104985.1 Paraburkholderia sp. Ac-20342
GTCAGGGTAGTGAGCAGATGGTGAGAGTAGGACTGCGACCAAGCATCGGGTCTGAGTAGGGGAAAGAGGATGTATCGAGGGACATGAGGAGCGTATCTGCGGAGTGAAGTAGTAAGGGGAGAGTGTCGGCGAGGCAGTAGAGTGATGAAGCGAGAAAGAGTGGGAAGAATGGGGCGGGTAAATTAGACTAGGATAGAGGGGAGAAGGAAAGTACGCAAACAAATGTTTTTTTTTTTT
>NZ_JAAGPQ010000073.1:0-42973 GCF_017104985.1 Paraburkholderia sp. Ac-20342
TCCTTCCGTTTCCAGAATCACGATCAGCGAGCCTTCCGACACGTTGTCGCCGACCTTGACCTTCACTTCCTTGACGACGCCGGCCGCCGAACTCGGCACGTCCATCGTCGCCTTGTCGGATTCCAGCGTAACGAGCGACTGCTCTTTCTCGACGGTATCGCCCGCCTTCACCAGCACCTCGATCACAGGGATGTCCTTGTAATCGCCGATGTCCGGCACCTTGACTTCGATCGCTTGACTCATTGTTAGTGTCTCCTGGGCCGCGCACGCAGCCCGCCCCTTCTGGTCAGGGGCAGGCGCGCGCGCCGTGGCACACGGGGAAGGATGCCTTAGACGGTCATCGGGTTGGGTTTGGCGGGATCAAGGTTGTACTTCTTGAGCGCCTCGGCGACCACCTTGCGTTCGATCGTGCCTTCGTCGGCCAGCGCGTTGAGCGCGGCGACCGTGACCCAGTAGCGATCGACTTCGAAGAAGTGACGCAGCTTCTCGCGCGTGTCCGAGCGGCCATAGCCGTCGGTGCCCAGCACGACGAATTTCTGCGGCACGAACACGCGAATCTGCTCGGTCAGCGCCCGCACGTAGTCGGTCGATGCGATGACCGGACCCGGCGCGTCCTTGAGCAGCTTCTCGACGTGCGAGAGCTTCTTCTCTTCGGTCGGATGCAGCAGGTTCCAGCGCTGCACGTCGTGGCCTTCGCGCGCGAGTTCGGTGAAGCTCGGCACGCTCCAGAGGTCGGCGTTGACGCCCCAGTCCTTCTTCAGCAGGTCGGCTGCCGCGATCACTTCGTTGAAGATCGTGCCCGCGCCCATCAGCTGCACGTGCGGCGTCTTCGCCTCGGCCGCGGTCTTGCTGAACGAGTACATGCCCTTGATGATGTCCGCGGCTACGGTCTCGCCCTGCGGAATCGCCGGGTGCTCGTAGTTCTCGTTCATCACCGTGATGTAGTAGTACACATCTTCCTGGTCGGCGACCATGCGGCGCAGACCGTCCTGCATGATGACCGCGAGTTCGAAGCCGAACGTCGGGTCGTAGCTGATGCAGTTCGGCACCGAAGCGGCCCACAGGAGCGAGTGGCCGTCTTCGTGCTGCAGACCTTCGCCGTTCAGCGTCGTGCGGCCCGCGGTGCCGCCCAGCAGGAAGCCGCGCGAGCGCATGTCGCCCGCCGCCCAGGCGAGGTCGCCGATACGCTGGAAGCCGAACATCGAGTAGAAGATGTAGAACGGGATCATGATCTCGCCGTGCGTCGAATACGACGTCGCGGCTGCGATCCAGTCGGCCATGCCGCCGGCTTCGTTGATGCCTTCCTGCAGGATCTGGCCGGTTTCCGACTCGCGGTAGAACATCAGCTGGTCGGAGTCTTCCGGCACGTACTTCTGGCCGTCCTGATTCCAGATACCGATCTGGCGGAACAGGCCTTCCATGCCGAAGGTACGCGATTCGTCCGGCACGATCGGTACGACGCGCTTGCCGAGGGCCTTGTCCTTCAGCAGGATGTTCAGAATCCGCACGAACGCCATCGTCGTGGAAATCTCGCGGCCTTCGCCCGTGCCCTTCAGGAGCGGCTCGAATACCGACAGTTCCGGCACCGGCAGCGACTCGGCCTTCTGACGGCGCGCCGGCAGATAGCCGCCGAGGTCCATGCGCCGCTGGCGCATGTATTCGAGCTCCTTCGAGCCTTCCTCGAACGTCAGGTACGGCACGTCGGCGATCTGCTCGTCGGTGATCGGCAAACGGAACTGGTCGCGGAATTTCTTCAGCGGCTCCACCTGCATCTTCTTCTGCTGGTGGGTGATGTTCATCGCCTGGCCGGCTTCGCCCATGCCGTAGCCCTTGATCGTCTTCGCGAGGATGACGGTCGGCTGGCCCTTGGAATTCGTCGCTGCCGCGAACGCCGCGTAGATCTTGTGCGGATCATGGCCGCCGCGGTTCAGATTCCAGATGTCGTCGTCGGACCAGTCGGCGACGAGCGCCTTCAGTTCCGGCGTGTTGAAGAAGTGCTCGCGCACGAACGCGCCCGACTCCGACTTGTACGTCTGGTACTCGCCGTCGACCACTTCCATCATGCGGCGCATCAGCGCGCCCGACTTGTCGCGCGCAAAGAGCGCATCCCAGCGGCTGCCCCAGATGACCTTGATGACGTTCCAGCCCGCGCCGCGGAACTCGCTTTCGAGTTCCTGGATGATCTTGCCGTTGCCGCGCACCGGACCGTCGAGACGCTGCAGGTTGCAGTTGATGACGAACACGAGGTTGTCCAGACGCTCGCGGCCGGCCATGCCGATCGCGCCGAGCGACTCCGGCTCGTCGGTCTCGCCGTCGCCGAGGAAGGCCCAGACCTTGCGGCCGTCGGTCTTGGCAATGCCGCGCGCCTGCAGGTACTTCATGAAGCGCGCCTGGTAGATCGCCATGATCGGGCCGAGGCCCATCGAGACGGTCGGGAACTGCCAGAAGTCCGGCATCAGCCACGGGTGCGGATACGACGAGATGCCCTCGCCGCCGACTTCCTGGCGGAAGTTGTCGAGCTGCTTCTCGGTCAGGCGGCCGAGCAGGAACGCGCGCGAATAGACGCCCGGCGACGAGTGGCCCTGCACGAACACGAGGTCGCCGCCATGCTCGGCGGACGGCGCGTGCCAGAAGTGGTTATAGCCGACGTCGTACAGCGTGGCGGCCGACGCGAACGACGCGATATGGCCGCCGACGTTGGTTTCCTTGCCGGCGCGCAGCACCATGGCCATGGCGTTCCAGCGCGTGTACGAGCGGATACGGTGTTCGATGTCCTGGTCGCCGGGGTTTTTCGCCTGGCCCGCGACCGGAATCGTGTTGATGTACGGGGTGTTGGCCGAGAACGGCAGATGTTCGCCGTGCACGCGCGCGAATTCGATCTGCTTCTCGATCAGGTAGTGAGCGCGATCGGGGCCCACAGCAGAAATCACGCCATCCAGCGCTTCCAGCCATTCGCCGGTTTCCTGGGGATCGTCGTCTTTTTCGGCGGCGACATATTTCATGACTTCGTCGGGTACAGCGGACATGCTCGTCTCCTGGGTATGGGGAACGCACTTTGAACAGACCACGCGGACGCAGGATAGGCCGCGGAAGCTCCGGCCGATTGTAATAAGGGTCCCGACATCAGCGCAACCAAATTTTCAAATTACGAGATCAATTCTCATAATGCGGAAAATTGTTGCAACGCAACCTGATTTGACTGCCGATCGACGGAACCGCCGGCTAGTTTGCGCCGATTAACGTGACTTTCTGCGCTTTTTTGCGACATTTGTCCGGGACGCGCTGCGCTACAATGCCACGCATGTTGACCGAACGGCTTTTCGCTCGCTCGGCGCGCACCGCCGGAACGCCCGCGGATTCGTCGCCGTCCACTCGCTGGCACCATGGACCATGGTGGTCCAATTCCTATTTGCTGACGCCGCTCCTGTCGATCCTCGTGTTTCTGGTCGTCATGAGCCTGATTCTATGGAGTCTGAACCGACGCGAACAGCAGCAGCAGGAAGACACGCTCTACCGCAACGTCGCGTGGGCGCAGCAGCAGATCCGCCTGTCCATGACAGGCGCGCAGGAACAGATCCAGGCGCTCGCGCGCGATCTCGCCGCCGGCCATGCCGACGAGCATTCGTTCCAGGTGACCACCACCGACATCATGCAGGGGCACCCGGAAATCCTCTACCTGAACTGGTACACGGGGCAGCAGCAGCCGCGCTGGCCCAATGCCGCGCCGCCCGTGCTCGGCCAGCGTCTCGCGCGCCCCAACGACGCGCAGATGGACGAAGCGGTCAAGGCCGGCTTCGCCGAGGCGCGCAACACGCGCCGCCAGGTCTATTCGCCGCTCATCTACGACGACCTCGGCAACGGCTTCATCACGCTGCAGACGCCGATCTTCCGCGACCGCGATTTCCTCGGCACGATCGCCGCGGTGTTCTCGGTGGAAGGCATCCTGAAGCGCGACATCCCGCCCGAGCTGTCGGCCAAGTACAAGATTTCGATCATCGACGTGAACAACCGCGAGTTGACCACCACGTCGACGCGCCCGCGCCTGCCGCGCGACATGTTCTACGACCTGCCGCTCGATCCGCCGGGCCAGGGCATCTCGGTGCGCGTCTACGCGTTCCCGCAGATCACCAACTTCACCAACAACACGCTCGTGTGGCTCGTCGCCGGCCTCTCGTGCTTCGTGCTGTGGAGCCTGTGGAGCCTGTGGAAGCACACGCGCCAGCGCTTCGAGGCGCAGCAGGCGCTCTATGCGGAAGCGTTCTTTCGCCGCGCGATGGAAAACTCGGTGCTGATCGGCATGCGCGTGCTCGACATGCACGGCCGCATCACGCACGTGAACCCGGCGTTCTGCCGCATGACCGGCTGGGACGAAAGCGATCTCGTCGGCAAGAGCGCGCCGTTCGCCTACTGGCCGCGCGACTCGTATCCCGAGATGCAGCGCCAGCTCGACATGACGCTGCGCGGCAAGGCGCCGTCCTCGGGCTTCGAGTTGCGCGTGCGCCGCAAGGACGGCTCGACGTTTCACGCGCGGCTCTACGTGTCGCCGCTGATCGACAGTTCCGGCCGGCAGACCGGCTGGATGTCGTCGATGACCGACATCACCGAGCCGAAGCGCGCGCGCGAGGAACTCGCCGCCGCGCACGAGCGCTTCACGACCGTGCTCGAAAGCCTCGACGCGGCCGTCTCCGTGCTCGCCGCCGACGAAGCCGAGCTGCTGTTCGCGAACCGCTACTACCGGCACCTGTTCGGCATCCGCCCGGACGGCCATCTCGAACTCGCGGGCGGCGGCTTCGACAGCGCGCAGGCCTCGTCCGATTCGATCGACATGGTCGACACCTACGCGGGCCTGCCCGCCGCCGCGCTGACCGAAAGCACGGCCGACGCCCAGGAAATCTATATTCCGGGCATCCAGAAATGGTTCGAGGTGCGCCGCCAGTACATCCAGTGGGTCGACGGCCATCTCGCGCAGATGCAGATCGCGACCGACATCACGACGCGCAAGCAGGCCCAGGAACTGTCGCGCCAGCAGGACGAAAAGCTGCAGTTCACGAGCCGCCTGATGACGATGGGCGAAATGGCCTCGTCGCTCGCGCACGAACTGAACCAGCCGCTCGCCGCGATCAACAACTATTGCTCCGGCACCGTCGCGCTGGTTAAATCCGGCCGGACGACGCCCGACAACCTGCTGCCCGTGCTCGAAAAGACCGCCCAGCAGGCGGTGCGCGCCGGCATGATCATCAAGCGCATCCGCGAGTTCGTGAAGCGCAGCGAGCCGAAGCGCCAGGCCACGCGCGTCGCCGACATCGTCGCCGATGCGGTCGGTCTCGCCGAAATCGAAACGCGCAAGCGCCGCATTCGCATCGTCACCGATCTGCGCGCGCGCCTGCCCGTGATCTACGTCGATCCGGTGCTGATCGAGCAGGTGCTCGTGAACCTGCTGAAGAACGGCGCCGAGGCGATGGCCGAAGCCCGCCCGAACGCGGTCGACCCGGTGATCCGCGTGGTCGTGCGGCTCGAGGGCGGCTTCGTCTGCATCAGCGTCGTCGATCAGGGGCCCGGCGTCGACGAGGCGACCGCCGAGCGTCTGTTCGAACCGTTTTACAGCACCAAGTCCGATGGCATGGGCATGGGGCTGAACATTTGCCGTTCGATTATCGAATCGCATCGCGGGCGTCTGTGGGTGGTCAACAACGTCGAATCCGACGGCCACATCACGGGCGCCACGTTCCATTGCAGTCTGCCTATTGGAGACCCCGACGGCCCGAGCAGCGGCGGGTCCGAGGCGCCGACACCACAAACCGTTACGGGAGAGCTATGAACAGCCCAGTCACCACACAGGAAACCGTCTTTGTCGTCGACGACGACGAGGCCGTGCGAGATTCGCTGCGCTGGCTGCTGGAAGCGAACGGCTACCGCGTTCAATGCTTCTCCAGCGCCGAGCAGTTCCTCGACGCATGGCAACCGCATCAGCATCCGGGCCAGATCGCGTGTCTGATCCTCGACGTGCGGATGTCCGGCATGAGCGGGCTCGAATTGCAGGAGCGCCTGATCGCCGACAACGCGGCGCTGCCGATCATCTTCGTGACCGGCCACGGCGACGTGCCGATGGCGGTCTCGACAATGAAAAAAGGCGCGATGGACTTCATCGAAAAGCCGTTCGACGAAGCCGAGTTGCGCAAGCTCGTCGAGCGCATGCTCGACAAGGCGCGCAGCGAAAGCAGCAGCGTGCAGCAGCAGCGCGCCGCAGCCGAGCGTCTCGGCAAGCTGACCGCGCGCGAGCATCAGGTGCTCGAACGCATCATCGCCGGCCGTCTGAACAAGCAGATCGCCGATGACCTCGGCATCAGCATCAAGACGGTCGAGGCGCACCGCGCGAACATCATGGAAAAGCTGAACGTCAACACGGTCGCCGATCTGCTGCGCCTCGCGCTGTCGAACAAGCCGCAGGCCGCGCAGTCATAGTCGCGGCACACGCCACGGCGCACCGGCACCGGCGCGTGCGGCCCTTCGCACGAAGGCCCGCCGGATGATGCGGCCTGCCATAGACAGGCCATCGAAGGGCCGCCTTGCGGGCGGCCTTTTCTTTTTCCTGTTTCTTTTTTATCTCTCCGCACGCGCCCGCTTTGCACCCGCTTTGGCCCCCACTTCGCTGCCGCGACGAAGCCAATCGGTGCGTCGCCGGCACCTCTGGCGCAGGTCCCGCGCCGGTATAATGTCGGACTTTGCAGCAGCGCCTTGCCCGAAGCGGCATCGCATGTTTTCACGGACCCGCCGCCGGCTGCCGTCGAAAAACACCCGCGCACGAACTTGCCTGCGTGCCCGCGCCCCCGCTTCGCTCCGCTTGCCACGCCTGTCCGACTCAACTCTCGACCCTACCCTCGACCGACCATGACTGCCAAACTGATCGACGGCCTCGCCCTCTCCAAGACCCTGCGCGCCGACGTCGCCGCGCGCGCCGCCGCCCTCACCGCCCGCGGCCATCAGCCGGGCCTCGCCGTGATTCTGGTCGGCGACAACCCGGCGAGCGAGGTCTACGTGCGCAACAAGATCAAGGCGTGCCACGACAACGGCCTCGGTTCGTCGTTCGACCGCTATCCGGCCGAGCTGTCCGAAGCCGATCTGCTCGCGCGCATCGACGAACTGAACCGCGATCCGGCCATCCACGGCATCCTCGTGCAACTGCCGCTGCCGAAGCATATCGACAGCCACAAGGTGATCGAGGCCATCGCGCCGGAAAAGGACGTCGACGGTTTTCACGTCGCCAACGCCGGCGCGCTGATGACCGGCCAGCCGCTGTTCCGTCCGTGCACGCCGTACGGCGTGATGAAGATGTTCGAGGCCTACGGCATCGACCTGAAGGGCGCGAACGCCGTGGTGATCGGCCGCTCGAACATCGTCGGCAAGCCGATGGCGCTGCTGCTGCTCGAAGCGGGCGCGACCGTCACGATCTGCCATAGCAAGACGCGCGATCTCGCCGCGCATACGCGCCACGCCGACGTCGTGGTCGCCGCGACGGGCCTGCGCAACATTCTGACCGCCGAGATGGTGAAGCCGGGCGCCACCGTGATCGACGTCGGCATGAATCGCGACGACGCCGGCAAGCTGTGCGGCGACGTCGACTTCGCGGGCGTCAAGGAAGTGGCCGGCCATATCACGCCGGTGCCGGGCGGCGTCGGCCCGATGACGATCACGATGCTGCTCGTCAATACGATCGAAGCAGCCGAGCGCGAGGCGAACGCGCAGGCGTCGAAGGCGTGATTGCAAGGTGACCCTCGCGTGATCGGAACGTAGGCGCGGCTCGATCACGCCGGTATCGGCGAGGCCCGGCGGGTGCGAAGCTCGGGCCTCGCTTGCGGATGCGCCGTTCGTCGCGCGTCGACCCCGCGTTGATTCGCTTCCCGCCAGCGTTTTTCGCTTTATCGACGGCATCGCCCGATTGCTCGATCGCCCGCCGCCATCCCCGCTCCATGCGCGCCCCACGCGTACTCCCTACGCGCCCGCCCAGGCTCCCCCCAAACGGCCCCGCCCGCCGCGACCTCTGTTAATTTGTCCGCCAACGGATTGGAATCCGCGCGCGCCGCCCCAATAATGTTCGTATCCGGTGCCGGCAAGGCCGTACGCCGCGCGTTCGACGCAACCCCGCCCGAGGAACGCGCGCGCCGCCGCACCGCCCCATTCACCCGCGTCAGACAGGAAGCCCTATGTCCACTACCGCCACGCCTCAAGACAATCCGCTCCTCGATTTCTCCGACCTGCCGCGCTTTGGCGACATTCGCCCCGAACACGTCACGCCCGCGCTCAACGTGCTGCTCGCCAACGCGGCCGCCGCGGTCGAGCGCGCCGCGCTGCCGGTCACGCCCGCCTCGTGGGCCGACGTGGTCGAGCCGGTCGAGCGCGCCACCGAACCGCTGTCGCGCGCGTGGAGCGTGATCGGCCATCTGAACGCGGTCGCCGATACGCCCGAACTGCGCGCCGTGTACGGCGAAAACCTGCCGCGCGTGACGGAATTCTGGTCGAGCGTCGGCCAGAATCTCGCACTCTACGAGAAGTACAAGGCACTCAACGCGAGTAGCGATTTCGCTTCGCTGACCGGCGAGCGCAAGAAAATTCTCGGCAACGCGCTGCGCGACTTCCGTCTGTCGGGCGCGGAATTGCCCGAAGACCAGAAGCCGCGTTTCGCCGAATTGCAGGAGTGTCAGGCGGCGCTGTCGAAGGCGTTTTCGGATCACGTGCTCGATGCAACCAACGCCTACGCGTACGTCGTCGAGGCGGGCAACGAAGCGCAACTGGCCGGCCTGCCCGAAGACGTGATCGAAGCCGCGCAGGAAGCCGCCGAACGCGAAGGCAAGACCGGCTACAAGTTCACGCTGCACTTCCCGTCGTATTTCCCGGTGATGCAGTACGCGGAAAACCGTCCGATGCGCGAAGCGATGTACCGTGCCTACGTGACGCGCGCGTCCGAACTCGGTGCGCAATACGGCAACGGCAAACCCGAGTGGGACAACACCGCGGTGCTCGCCGACGAACTGAAGCTGCGCGCCGAAGAAGCGCAGATGCTCGGCTACGGTAATTTCGCCGAAGTGTCGCTCGCGCCGAAGATGGCCGAATCGCCGGCGCAAGTCATGGCCTTTCTCGAAGACCTCGCGACGCGCGCGCGTCCGCATGCAGAACAGGACTGGAAGGAACTGCGCGAATTCGCTGCGAGCGAACTCGGCATGAGCGATCTGCAGCCGTGGGACATGACGTTCGCGGCCGAGCGTCTGCGTCAGAAGCGCTATTCGTTCTCGGAAAACGAAGTGAAGCAGTACTTCCCGGAAGACGCGGTGTTCAAGGGCCTGTTCAAGGTCACGGAGACATTGTTCGGCGTGCGCATCCGCCGCGACGAAGCAGCCGTGTGGCATCCGGACGTGCGCTTTTTCCGCGTCGAGAATCAGGATGGCGGCCTCGTCGCGCAGTTCTATCTCGATCTCTATGCGCGCGAAGGCAAGCGCGGCGGTGCCTGGATGGACGACGCGCGCGGCCGTCACAAGCTCGCGCACGGCGCGGTGCAAACGCCGGTTGCGTATCTGACCTGCAACTTCTCGGCACCGGTCGGCGGCAAGCCCGCGTGCTTCACGCACGACGAAGTCATCACGCTGTTCCATGAGTTCGGCCACGGCCTGCATCACATGCTCACGCGCGTCGACGAGCTTGGCGTATCGGGCATCAACGGCGTCGAGTGGGATGCGGTCGAACTGCCCTCGCAGTTCATGGAGAACTTCTGCTGGGAATGGGACGTGCTCTCCGACATGACCTCGCACGTCGAAACGGCCAAGCCCTTGCCGCGCGATCTGTTCGACAAGATGCTCGCTGCGAAGAACTTCCAGAGCGGTCTCGGCACGCTGCGGCAGATCGTGTTCTCGATGTTCGACATGCAGTTGCACACGGGCTTCGACGCGAACGGCACGAAGAGCGCGAACGACCTCGCACGCGAAATCAACGAGCGCTTCCACGTCGTGCCGCAAGCACCGTTCTCGCGCTGGCCGAATACGTTCAGCCATATTTTCGCGGGCGGCTACGCGGCGGGTTACTACAGCTACAAGTGGGCCGAGGTGTTGTCCGCCGACGCCTATGCGGCGTTCGAGGAGGCGGCGCGAGCGGCGGGCAGCGTGCTCGATCAGACGACCGGCATGCGTTATCGCCGTGAGATTCTCGAAGTGGGCGGCAGCCGTCCGGCGATGGACTCGTTCAAGGCGTTCCGCGGCCGCGAGCCGAATATCGACGCGCTGCTGCGGCATAACGGCATGGCGCCGGATGCCGCGCATTGAGGGGTTGACGCGTCGTCGCCTCATCGTGCGGCGCGGCTGAGACGGCGCCGAACGATGCGATCAGGAACGGCGGTCTGCGCAGGCAGGCCGCCGTTTTTCGTTGTGCCCCGCCGTGCACCGCCGTGCTCCACGGCTCCTCACCGCTCCTCACCGCTCCTCACCGCTCCTCACCGCTCCTCACCGCTCCTTGCCGCTCCTCGCCGCTCCTCGCCGTCCCGATGAGCAACGAGCGAAATGCACCGCAGCCGCTAGGCGCGATGCAGTTTGAAATCCACCTGCCCGGGACGCCCCTCGATCGATAGCGAAGCTCGCGCCGCCGGCGCGCGGCTCACCACCCTGCCCCGGCTGACCACTGCGAGCCGCGCGGCGCGCAAGCGGATCGCCTCAACCGCATCGCATGCATCGAGCACGACGAGATTGGCCGCGCAACCGGGTGCGAGACCATAGCCTTCCAGACCGAGAATGCGCGCCGCGTTTACCGTGACCGCGTCGAAACACGCATGCATCGCGTCGACGCCCGTCATCTGCGCGACGTGCAAGCCCATGTGCGCGACTTCGAGCATGTCGCCCGAGCCGAGGCTGTACCACGGGTCCATCGCGCAGTCGTGGCCGAACGCGACGTCGATGCCGGCCGCCATCAGCTCGGGCACACGCGTCATGCCGCGCCGTTTCGGGTAGGTGTCGCTGCGGCCTTGCAGCGTGATGTTGATGAGCGGATTCGCGATCGCCGCAACACCGGCCTCGCGTATCAGCGGCAACAGCTTGCTCACGTAGTAGTTGTCCATCGAATGCATCGAGGTCAGATGCGAACCGGCCACCCGTCCGTGCAAGCCGAGCCGGTGCGTTTCGGCCGCGAGCGTTTCGATGTGGCGCGAGAGCGGATCGTCCGATTCGTCGCAATGCATGTCGACGCGCAAGCCCTGCTCGGCCGCGTACTCGCACAGCATGCGCACGGACTGTGCGCCGTCGGCCATCGTGCGCTCGAAATGCGGAATGCCGCCGACCACGTCGACACCCATGCCGATCGCGCGCTTGAGGTTGTCGAACGCGCCGGCGCCGCGCAGGACGCCGTCCTGCGGAAACGCCACCAGTTGCAGATCGAGATACGGCGCGACGCGGCGCTTCACTTCGAGCAACGCCTCGACCGCGAGCAGACGCGGATCGCACACGTCGACGTGGCTGCGAATCGCGAGCAGGCCGCGCGCGACGGCCCAGTCGCAATACTGCATCGCGCGCTCGATCAGCGCGTCCTGCGTGAGCTGAGGCTTCAGCTCGCCCCATAGCGCGATGCCTTCGAGCAGCGTGCCCGACGCATTCACGCGCGGTAGACCGTACGACAGCGTCGCGTCCATGTGGAAATGCGGATCGACGAACGGCGGCGTGACGAGCGAACCGGCCGCGTCGATTTCCTCGCGCGCGGCTGCGGCGAGATTCGGTTCGACCGCGACGATGCGGCCCGCGTCGATGCCGATATCGACTGGCTGGGGTTGCGATTGCTGTTGCCGTTGCAATTGCGGTTGGCACGCACTGCGCGGCAGCATCGCGCGGCGGATGATCAGGTCCATGTCTCGCTCCCGTTGATCGCTTCCGTTGATCGGTTGATCGCGTTCGGATTCGCTACCGATTCTATCGGCGCCAGAAAAATGCGGGCGGGCTTCTCGCCGATGCGATCCGATGCAATCCCCGATGCGTACCGGCGCGCAAGGAGCAATCCGTACCGGCGGCGTACGACGCGGCGCGCCTATACTCGCCGTTTCAGGCATGCATTCACGGAGCGTACGAATGAAAACGATCGGCGTGATCGGCGGAATGAGCTGGGAATCGTCCACCGAGTACTACAGGCTGCTGAACCGTCACGCGAAGGCACGCCTCGGCGGCCATCACAACGCGCGCAGCCTGCTGCTGACCGTCGATTTCGCGTCGGTCGAGGCCCACCAGCGCGCCGGCGACTGGTCCGCGCTCG
Source organism: Paraburkholderia sp. Ac-20342 (assembly GCF_017104985.1). Classification (NCBI taxonomy): domain Bacteria; kingdom Pseudomonadati; phylum Pseudomonadota; class Betaproteobacteria; order Burkholderiales; family Burkholderiaceae; genus Paraburkholderia; species Paraburkholderia sp. Ac-20342. Next base: position 12,271 of record NZ_JAAGPQ010000073.1, read on the forward strand.
GTGCGCAGATGGCCGAGGCCGCGCGCCAGCTCGAACGCGGCGGCGCCGATCTCGTGATACTCGCGACGAACACGATGCATCGCGTGTGCGACTCGATCGAGCAGGCGATCACGGTGCCGTTCCTGCATATCGCCGATCCGACCGGCGCGGCGCTGCGCGCGGCGGGTGTCGAGCGCGTCGGCCTGCTCGGCACGCGTTATACGATGGAGCAGATGTTCTACACGGGCCGCCTGCGCGAGCGCTACGGTCTCGACACGCTGATTCCCGATGAAGCGGAGCGCGCGGACGTGCATCGCATCATCTACGACGAGCTGTGTCACGGCCACGTGGACGACGTATCGCGCAAGGTCTATCAGCGCGTGATCGACAACCTCGCCGCGCGCGGCGCGCAGGCGGTGATACTCGGCTGCACGGAAATCACGCTATTGATCAAGCCGGAAGATTCGGCACTGCCGGTGTTCGATACGACGGCGCTGCATGCGCAGGCGGCGGTGGAGTGGGCGATTGGGGCCGAGTGAGTGAGCGCTTTCGCCTGAGCATTTGCAGATTGCGGGTTCCGTCAATTAAAAGCCGTGACGTTCCCTATATTCAGGGTCGTTCTTGCGCGTGGAATACACCCAATCGCCCCATTCTTCGTCAGACATATACGCAAGTGCGGCGACGCTGCGCCGATCTATGTATGCGTCGCGCGCTTCCGGCATTAGGTGCCGCCAAAACGGAGTCCAAATATTTACATCCCAATACTGTTCTGCTCCTTCGTTGTAGCGTACAAACGGACCGTAGTGACACCATGCGATCCAGGGCGGCGGCGGGCTGAACTCCTCTTTAGCCAGCTCTACGACCAGATCAATAGAATTAGTGAGGACGTAAGCATTCCGTCCACCTAATTCATCGCTGAAAGAAACGAAGGTGTGAAAATTGTCTTTTTGATAATGAAAAAGCCCGACTTCTTCATAACCCTTACGCACACTGCCAAGATAACGAGGAAATGATTCGATTTCCATGTGGCGTATTACCAGCACAGCCTGCAAGCCCAGGTCCGCGACATTGGAAACCAGTGGAAATTCAGGAAGCCCCGAAATTTCTGCCGACTCCATCGGCTGCTGAAAAACGGATTTCATCACTTCAAAAGAATGAGAAAAGGGAAACATCTTATCCAATGCCTCTCGCTTCGACTTGATGTCATATCGTGGGGCTTTTCGGTCTTTACCAGTTACGGGCGACCTCACCAACAACGCCGCGCCGCAGTATCCCGAGGGCTCACTGAAGAAGCAGAGCACGCTGAGCTTTGCCGATACGCTGTTTCCGGTGGCGACGATTGCGCACTGGATTCTCGCGAGTCGACAGGTGCTCGATGACGAACCGGCATTGCAGGGCTTTGTCGACTTGCAGATGCGTGAGGGTTTACAGGAGAAGATCGACCGTGAAGTGCTGACCGGCGACGGTCAACCCGGCAACCTGACCGGGCTGCTCACGGCGGGCACCGCGCTCGATGGCGTAGTGGGCGACAACAGGCTCGACACCGTGCTGATCGCGGTGGCAACGCTTCAGGCGCAGGGTGCGCAGCGCGTGGTCGTTGGTCTGAATCCGATGGACATCATCGCAATGGCGACCATGAAGGATGCGAGCGGCGCGTACCTGATGAACCCGCTAGTGCCGCTGTCGGGGGTGCTCGGCGCGTCCTTCACCGCAGCCTCGTCGATCCCGCGCGGCTCGTATGTCGCCGCAGCGACGCCGCAGGGCGCATACACCGCTTTGCGGCAAGACGTTACGCTGGAGGTCTCGCGCGAGGACGCCGACAATTTCCGCCGCAACATGGTCACGCTGCTCACGGAATGTCGCATGGCACTCGTGATCGCGAACCCGGAACTGGTGCTGCATGGTTCGTTCGTCGCGCCCGCAACGGCGTCGGCAAAGTCGAAGTAATCGCGCAGGTCTATCACGGCCCCGCTTCGGCGGGGCTTTTCGTCGGTGCGCCCGACAGGCTCTGCGTCCCGCCGCGATTTGCCTCGGCTTTCCTGACACTATTTTGCAAATTTCTCTCCGGGTTGGCGATATGCTCGAAACTCCATAAACACGTCTGGAATCCTAATGGCTGATATTTTTATCAAGATTGATGGTATTGCTGGCGAGTCGCAAGACGCGACGCACTTCGACGAAATTGAGGTTCTTAGCTGGAACTGGAATGTTACGCAGAAATCCAGCATGCATTCCGGATCGGGTGGCGGCGCGGCGAAGGCTTCAGTTTCGGATTTGAATTTTACACACACGATCGACCGTGCAAGCCCAAATCTCGCGAGCTATTGCTTTCAGCGCAAGCATATTCCAAAGGTCTTGCTGACCATGCGCAAAGCGGGTGGCTTGCCGCTCGAATATCTGAAAATCACGATGTCCGATGTGGTCATTACGCACGTAGAACCGGCGGCTGGAGCCGGATTTGCGCCAGAACACGTTGCTTTGTCTTTTGCACGAATGAAAAAGGAATATGTGGTTCAGAGCGTAATAGGAGGCAGTCAGGGAACCGTGACCGCGCTTATTGACGTTAAGCAGAATAGCACCACGTGATCGCTGAAACTGACAATGAATGAATATGAACACCTCATCAGCGATGCTCCGAGCCAAAAGCCGAATACTTATGTGTATGGAGAGCACGATAGCCTAACGCCGCAAGGTCTTTTCTTCTGCGTAATGGTTGAACAGACCGTCAAGACTTTGGGGGTAGAAGATATCGGTGCAGTAATTGCGATTCTTGCGGGCCAGCCAATACTTCCCACGCGCGGCAAATTCGGTGGTGCAACAAAGGGAACATCTATTGCATCGAAAGTTAGTCGCGCGCTATTCGACTACGATTTTGAGCGGAATATTCTGCCGACCCTTACGAACAAGTCCATACTCACGTTTCGTTTTCGGATGGTGAACAATCTAGGGGTATTCATCGGACGGTGGACACCGATGGTCGGTTGGGCTATTACCGCCGCCGATGTGATAAAAATCTCCGTATTAACGCTTCTTCACTATAACCAGCTTGTCAAGCCAGAGGATCAAATCAACGATGCGACCGCAGGAAGTTTCGGCTGAACTGGAGGCGTTTATACGGAAGGAGATTGGTTTATCTCCGAAGAAACAGTTGAACCCTTCTGATACTTTGGAACACGATCTTGGAGTCACAGGGGATGATGCCGATGACTTCATGGACGCTTTTTCGAAACACTTCAACGTCAAGCCGGGCGATTTTGAATTCCTTCGCTACTTCGAAATGGAGGGATTTAGCGTATGGCCGTTTTCCATCTTTACCAACTGGTTGCATCGGCGCTGGGGGATCAAGAAGTACGATCAAACGGAGCCGCTAACTGTGGCAATGCTTCAACAAGCAATTGCGCTTGGCGTATGGGACAGCGAGCGTTTGAAGGAACGGAGAGACGAGTACACCAAGGAGTAACTAACAGGCCCGCTATCGGGTCTTTCCTTACGAGTACCGCTGAAAATTAACCGAACGGGTATGAGCGCAAGACGTTTGGCGATATGGTCCACGTCATGAAGGACGATCTTGATTTACGAGGCGATGACAATGTTATCTGGCATGACACAGGAGACATTGAATTCAGGAAAAACATCATCGGCAACATGCACGACTACGCCTTCTGAGCGCAAAATGACATCCATACATCAACTTGCACATGCGTCGTTTACGATCTATCAGGACGTTGAGCCGCCTGAATTCTGGACAAACTACTTTGGAGTTGCGCCTGATACACAGCGCATAAAGGACCAGTTCTGGCTTACATCATCGGGCCAGAAGAGTAAATTCCCGGCGCGAAATGGCCTATGGGGTGTGCGTAGCAAAGAGCACGTTCAGAGCAATCTTCTCGCCCCTCACCTTCGCTATCTTGTAGAACACTTGGCGCTACCGCGACCAGACTTGCCCGAATTACTTAAGCGCACTGGCGCGCATATGCGTTTCTTCTGCTACTGGTACAACGAAAGTGGCGACCGCGTACCCGATGTGCCTGACGACATTCGGGCGATGATGGAAGCAATGGGTGGAACGGTCGAGATTGACGAATATCAATGACGCCTTTGCCAGTAAAAACCAAGAGGCCGCCCTTGTGGCGGCTTTCCCTTCTGAGTCAATTCGCCAGCGCGCAAACATGCACCACCCATGCTTCCATCATAGGGCGGCGTGGGTCGAGAAGGTCATGCGTCAGAAGCGGGGGAAGCGTAGCCGGGGAAAAGGCGCGCCAAGGCAAGAATCCGCCCCGTGGTGCCGATGGCGCGAATTTCAGGTAGCAGGAAAGGCCGGGGCGCGTGGGGCCGCGACAGGCCCGGAAAGCAAAAAGCCCGCTTTGGGCGGGCTTGCTTGGGCGCTGCTTTTTGCCGGTTTTTCGCGGCCAGCGCCCACATAGCGCCCAAAATCGAATAAAAAACCTGTTTCCGAAAATGGGCTAAATCGAGGAAAGCCTTACTGAGCTTTGGTTGCGGGGGTAGGATTTGAACCTACGACCTTCGGGTTATGAGCCCGACGAGCTGCCAGACTGCTCCACCCCGCGTCAGAGAAAAGAGATTATATCGGGGCATTCACAAAACGTCAAATGTTCACAAAGGATATTTAGCATCGACGCGCCTTGGTCCGCGCGCGGCGCTCTCCCGAATCGCCCGACACCCCGCACGCGCGGCAAGACGCCGGCGACTACACCCGCGAGCGACATCGGCGGACACACCGGCGGCCCTCTCCACAGCGCCCGCCCGCGCACGATAAGATGCGGGACTACTGGAATACGAGGCCGTCATGAAAATCGCCACCTGGAACGTCAATTCCCTCAAAGTCCGCCAGCAACACGTGATCGACTGGCTCGCGAGCAGCGGCGTCGACGTGCTGTGCCTGCAGGAACTGAAACTCACCGACGACAAATTCCCGCGCGCAGAACTCGAGGCAGTCGGCTACCGCAGCTGGTACGCGGGGCAGAAAACCTATAACGGTGTCGGCATTCTGGTGCGCGAAGGCTTGCACGTCGACGAAAGCAGCATCGTGCGCAATATCCCCGGTTTCGAGGACCCGCAGCAACGCGTGATTGCGGCGACCATCGAAGGCGTACGCATCATCTCCGCATACTTCCCGAACGGCCAGGCGCCGGGCACCGAAAAATTCGCCTACAAACTGCGCTGGCTCGACGCACTGCACGCGTGGCTCGCGACCGAGATAAGCACGCATCCGAAGCTCGCTCTGCTGGGCGACTACAACATTGCGCCCGACGATCGCGACGTGCACGATCCGAAGGCATGGGAAGGCCAGAATCTCGTGTCGCCCGAAGAACGCGCGGCATTCGTGCAGTTGATCGGCCTCGGTCTGTTCGATGCATTCCGTCAGTTCGAGCAGCCGGAAAAAATCTATTCGTGGTGGGACTACCGGATGATGGCGTTCCGCCGCAATGCGGGACTGCGCATCGACCACATCCTGCTGTCGAAAGCGCTCGCCGATACCTGCACCGCCTGCGACGTCGACAAGGTGCCGCGCAAATGGGAGCAGCCTTCGGATCACGCGCCGGTTTTCGCGCAGCTGGGTTGAGGGTGAGCGACAAGCATTGAACGCAGCGAGGCAGCGCCGGATCATGCCTCACTGCCTTACGCTTCCTGCCTTACGCTTCCTGCTTTACCCCTACCCCACTCACCTCGGCCGCGACCCCAGCACTACCTGCCCTCGATATCCGCATCAGCGACTGCCTCGCCACCCAACACGCCCCACAAAAACCCGAACACCATCGCATCGTGCCCGGCCTGCTCCAGTTCATCGGAGCCGCCGTGGCCGCCCTCCGTATTCTCGCGATACCACACGTTGTCCACGCCGAGCGCCTGCATGCGCGCGGCCATCTTGCGCGCGTGGCCGGGATGCACGCGATCGTCGGCGGTCGAGGTCGTGAACAGCACGGGCGGATAGGCAACGCCCGCCGCGACGTTGTGATATGGCGAGTACGCGGCCAGTACGCGCGCTTCGCCGGGTTCGTCCGGGTCGCCGTATTCGTCGATCCATGACGCGCCCGCATGCAGCAGGTGATAGCGGCTCATATCGAGCAACGGCACCTCGCACACGACGGCGCCGAACAGCTCGGGCCGCTGCACCATGCAGGCGGCCACCAGCAGGCCGCCGTTGCTGCCGCCCTGAATGCCGAGTTGCGCGGCGCTCGTCACGCCGGTGTCGATCAGCGCCTTCGCGACCGCGATGAAATCGTCGAACGCGCGCTGCCGATGCTCTCCTTGCGCCGCCATATGCCAGCGCGTGCCGAACTCGCCGCCGCCGCGAATATGCGCGACCACGTACACGCCGCCGCGTTCGAGCCAACCGATGCCCTGCCCGGTCAGATAGCTCGGCAGCAGCGGAATCGCGAAGCCGCCATAACCGCTCAGCAGACAAGGACGGGCAAGCGGGCGTGCTTCGTCCTGCTTCGGCCCAATCGCCGTGTAAGGTACACGCGTGCCATCGGCCGACACCGCATGCCCGCGCGTCACCGTGCAACGCGTCGCGTCGAACTGCGTCGGCCAGCGGTCGAGCAATTCCCATTCGCCAGGCTCGCCGGGATCGTCGCGCGCGAGGTCGGTGAGCCAGTAGGCCGGCGGTTGCAGATAGTCGTCGGCATCGACGAATACTTCGTCGTTGAGCGTCGCTTCGACCGGCGACACGTCGACCTGCGCATCGCCGTGCGACTCGAATACGCGCTCGCGCCAATGCCATGTCCGATCGTCGCCCGAGGTCGGCGTTGGCGTTGGCGTCCAGATCAGCGTTTTGCCGCGCACGTCGTCGAGATACGAGACGATCAGATGATGGCGCGTATGCGACCACTCGCAGGCCGAGGTCAACGGCGTCGGCACGAACAGCGGCGTCACCTCGCGCTCGCCGCGCAAAAACGCGTCCTCGCGAATCGCGAGCAGCGCACCGCCCGGATAGTGCGCACCCTTGCCTGCCCCACCACACGCCCAGTCGAGCCGCGGTTCGAGCAGCAGCCAGCCTTGCCACGCGCCCACCGCAACGTGCGCGGGCACGTCATAGCGATGCCATGCATCGGTTGCGCCGTCGAGGTAGTAGGTGTGCGAATCGAAGAAATCGACGCTGCTTGTCACCGTGTGGCGACCTTCGAGCGGATCGTAATGCGCTTCCACGCCGATATCGCCGAACTCGCCGCGAAACACCACGGGCGCATCGGCCAGCGCGGTGCCGCGCGTCCAGCGCCGCACCTCGCGCGGATAACCCGAGCGCGTCAGCGTCTTGCGGCCGTTGTCCCAGCCGACGTAGAGCGTATCGCGATCGATCCACGACGCCGTGTGCTTGCCCGCCTTCGCAATCGCAAAGCCCGCGTCGACGAAGCATCGCGCCTCGATATCGAACTCGCGCACGACGAGCGCATCCGAGCCGCCCGGCGACATCGTGATCAGCGCACGGTCGCCGTCGGGATAAAGGATGTCGAGGTCGACGCAGACCCACGGCGTTTTTTCGGCGGTGCCGAGCGCGTCGAAGTCGAGCAGGTTCTGCCACACGGGCGCGCCGCTGCGCCACGCCGACCATGCGGTGCGTCGCCAGATACCGCGCGGATTGCGCTCGTCCTGCCACAGATCGTAGGCCCACTCCCGCCAGCGATCGGGAATCACCGGGCGCTCGCGCGGCAGGTACGCGTCGGCGAGCCGCTGCCGCAGCGTGTCGAACGGCTTGCCGCTGCACCACGCGGCGCGCGTACGCGCATTCTGCGCTTCGACCCACCCGAGCGCGTCAGGGTCGTCGAGCGCTTCGAGCGACAGGAAAGGATCGGGGGAAAGCGGCCACTGGAAGGAAGCGGAAGAAGCAGGCATCGTCGGCTGTCGAATGGAAACAGCGTCGATTATGCCTTGGGAGAGCGTGCGGCCGATTTGCGGAAAGCTCTCCCCAAAACGACGAAGGCGGCTCGCGCCGCCTTCGTCTGCCATGCGTCATTGCCTAATGAACGCCCAATGAGCACTCAATGAGCGCCCGATGTGCACTCGACGCGCGCTCAAGGCTCGAGATTCAACTCCTGAATCTTGCGCGTAATCGTATTGCGGCCGATCCCCAAACGCTCGGCCGCCTCGACCTTGCGGCCGCGCGTGAAGTCGAGCGCCTCGCGAATCACCGCGGCTTCGAAGCGGCGAGCGAGTTCGTCCATCACGTCCGCCGCGTTTTCGCGCAGCATGCGCGCGACTTCGGTACGCAAGCCGCCTTCCCACGCGCTCAACGCAGCCGCCACCGCCACACCCGCAGCGCCGAGCGGATGCACGGCACTGGGGTTCGCACCAGCGAGCGGCGCCCCGCCCGCGAATCCGGCACCTGGCGCAACAGCGGCACCATCCATCGCAGCGGCCGCGCTCGCGCCGGCGGCATCGCCTGCCGCAACCTGCACGGGACCAAGATCGGGCGGCAGATCCTTGATCTCGATCGTCTGCGCGGGCGCCATCACCGTGAGCCAGTTCGCGAGATTTTCGAGTTGCCGCACGTTGCCCGGAAACGGCAGTGACGCAAGATACGCGAGCGCTTCATCCGAGACCCGCTTCGGCTCGACGCCGAGATCGCGCGCGCTCTTCTGCAGGAAGTGCCGCGTGAGCAGCGGAATGTCCTCGCTGCGCTCGCGCAAGGCCGGCAAGCGCAAACGAATCACATTGAGCCGATGGTACAGGTCCTCGCGAAACAGCCCCTGACGCACGCGCGCTTCGAGGTTCTGATGCGTCGCCGCGATCACGCGCACATTCGAGCGCAGCGGATTATGGCCGCCCACGCGATAGAACTGCCCGTCCGACAGCACGCGCAACAAACGCGTCTGCAGATCGAACGGCATGTCGCCGATTTCGTCGAGAAACAGCGTGCCGTTCTCGGCCTGCTCGAAGCGCCCCTGGCGCATCGCCTGCGCGCCCGTGAACGCGCCGCGCTCGTGGCCGAACAGTTCGGACTCCAGCAGATCCTTCGGAATCGCCGCCGTATTCAGCGCGATGAAGGGACCGTTCGCGCGTGGGCTATGCCGGTGCAACGCGCGCGCAACCAGTTCCTTCCCGGTGCCCGATTCGCCAGTAATGAGCACGGTCGCCGCCGAATGCGACAGACGGCCGATCGCGCGAAACATGTCCTGCATCGCGGGCGCCTGGCCGAGCATCTCGGGCGCTTCGGCGACGCGCTCGTCCCACGTCTGCTCGCCGCGCATGCTTTCGTCGACCGCGCGGCGAATCAGCTCGACCGCCTTGTCGATGTCGAACGGCTTGGCGAGATATTCGAACGCGCCGCCCTGAAATGCGGCGACCGCGCTATCGAGGTCCGAGAACGCGGTCATGATGATGACGGGCAAGCCCGGCACCTTGTCGCGCACGGTTTGCAGCAATTCGAGCCCCGAGCCGCCCGGCATGCGGATGTCGGAGACCAGCACCTGCGGGCTGTCGTGATCGAGCGCGGCCGACGCTTCGCGCACGTTCGCGAAACTGCGCGTCGCGAAGTTTTCGCGGGCGAGCGCTTTTTCGAGCACCCAGCGAATCGATTGATCGTCGTCTACTATCCAGATCGGCTTCATATAGGTCGGTCAGAAGTCTTGAAATGCATGGAGTATCTGCATCAGCAGTCGAGCGGCAGCAGAATCTGAAACTCGGTATGGCCCGGCCGGCTATCCACTTCGATCAGGCCGTCGTGCTGCTGCACGAAGGTCTGCGCGAGCGTGAGACCGAGACCGCTGCCGTCCTCGCGCCCCGACACGAGCGGATAGAAAATGCGGTCGCGAATCTCTTCGGGAATGCCGGGGCCGTTGTCGACGATATGCAAGTCCAGTGCCAGTTTGCACAGGCGCTTCGAGATCGTGACCTTGCGCGCGATGCGCGTGCGCAGTTCGATGCGCGCATCGCCCTGCGAGATGCGCTCGCGCAATGCCTCGGCCGCGTTGCGCACGATGTTCAGCAGCGCCTGGATCAACTGCTCCTTGTCGCCGCGCAAATCCGGCACGCTGACGTCGTAATCGCGCGCGATCGTGAGGCCGCGCGGAAACTCCGCGAGAATCACCTGGCGCACGCGCTCGCACACCTCGTGAATGTTCACGTCGCCGACGATATGCGGATGCCGGTGCGGCTCCAGCAAGCGGTCGACGAGCGTCTGCAGCCGGTCCGACTCCTTGATGATGACCTGGGTGTACTCGCGCAATTCGTCGCGCTGCCGCTCGCCGAGTTCGAATTCGAGCAGTTGCGCGGCGCCGCGGATGCCGCCGAGCGGATTCTTGATCTCGTGCGCGAGATTGCGGATCAGTTGCTTGTTGACGGCCGTGAGGTCGTTGATGCGCTCCTCGCGGTCGGTGCGCAGATGCCGCTCGTTCTCGAACAGTTCGAGCAGCACGTAGTCCTGCGCGCTTTCCAGAAAGCCGACGATCGCATGCACGTGCAGCGGCTCGTGGCCCGGTCGTTCAAGCACGGCATCGAGATGCGTCGCGTGAAAACGGTGCGCGGCGATCGCGGTGATCGTCGCGACCAGTTCGTCCGCGTTCGAGAAGATGTCGGGCCACGCCATCTGCGTCAGTTGCCGGCGCGACATTTCGAGCATCGACTCCGCCGACGGATTCGCGAACGCGACGCGCAGCGTGCGCTTGTCGAGCACCAGCACGACGGTCGGCAGCGCCTCGAAGCCCGGCAGCAATCCGGAACTCACGAGCTGCGGATCGTCCGACAGCGTCTGTTCGTGTCCTTTCCTTGCCTTGATCAGATTCTTGAGAACCATCTTGCAGTCCGGCCGGTAGGAGAGCGTGAGAGGTCGGGGGATGGCTTCGGCTTGCCCTTGCGGGGCTGCCCGCCTTTGTTCCGCCCGCGCCCTAACGAAAAAGGGACGGCGCCGCCGTCCCTTCGTGACCGATCGCGAGCGTCGGGCAAAGCGCTTCGCCGGGTGACGGGCGAAGCGCCATGACCGCTTACAGCGAGTAGTACATTTCGAATTCGATCGGATGCACCGACTGACGATAGCGTTGCAGCTCGCCCGTCTTCAGTTCGATGTACGCGTCGAGCATCGAATCCGTGAACACGCCGCCGCGCGTCAGGAACTCGCGGTCCGCGTCGAGCGCGTCGAGCGCCTGGTCGAGGCCGGCGCACACGGTCGGGATCTTGGCATCCTCTTCCGGCGGCAGGTCGTACAGGTTCTTGTCGGCGGCTTCGCCCGGGTGAATCTTGTTCTGCACGCCGTCGAGACCCGCCATCATCAGCGCGGAGAAGCACAGGTACGGATTCGCCAGCGGGTCCGGGAAGCGCGTTTCGATGCGGCGGCCCTTCGGGTTCGACACGTGCGGAATACGGATCGATGCCGAACGGTTGCGCGCCGAGTAAGCGAGCTTGACCGGCGCTTCGAAGTGCGGCACGAGACGCTTGTACGAGTTCGTACCCGGGTTCGTGATCGCGTTCAGCGCGCGAGCGTGCTTGATGATGCCGCCGATGTAGAACAGCGCGAATTCCGACAGGCCGGCATAGCCGTTGCCCGCGAACAGATTCTGGCCGTCCTTCCAGATCGACTGGTGAACGTGCATGCCCGAACCGTTATCGCCGACGATCGGCTTCGGCATGAACGTCGCCGTCTTGCCGTACGTGTGCGCGACGTTGTGGATGATGTACTTCATCTGCTGCAGCCAGTCGGCGCGCTGCACGAGCGTCGAGAACTTGGTGCCGATTTCGTTCTGGCCCTGGCCCGCCACTTCGTGGTGATGCACTTCGACCGGAATGCCGATCTGTTCGAGCAGCAGGCACATTTCCGAGCGGATGTCCTGGAACGTGTCGACCGGCGCGACCGGGAAGTAGCCGCCCTTCGTGCCCGGACGGTGGCCGGTGTTGCCGCCTTCGAATTCCTTCGCCGACGACCACGGTGCTTCTTCCGAACCGATCTTGACGAAGCAGCCCGACTGATCCGTGTTCCACTGGACCGAGTCGAAAATGAAGAATTCCGGTTCCGGACCGAAGAAGGCCGTGTCGCCGAGGCCCGAGCTCTTCAGGTACGCTTCGGCGCGCTTCGCGAGCGAGCGCGGGTCGCGCTCGTAGCCCTTGCCGTCGGCCGGTTCGACGACGTCGCAGGTCAGCACGAGGGTCGATTCTTCGAAGAACGGGTCGATGAAGGCCGTGTTCGCGTCCGGGATCAACAGCATGTCCGATGCCTCGATGCCCTTCCAGCCGGCAATCGACGAACCGTCAAACGCATGGCCGCTTTCGAACTTGTCTTCTTCGAATGCCGACACCGGCACCGAAACGTGTTGTTCCTTGCCGCGCGTGTCGGTGAAACGGAAGTCGACAAACTTGACGTCCTCGTCCTTGACGAGTTGCATGACGTCGGCCACGGATTTACTCATAACCTATCTCCTGATTAACGAATTCGGCGGATTCAGCCGCCGCCCAATCTAGCTGACCCACCCCGGCGCGTCCACCCGAAAGAGGCTCGGACACGGTGAAAACCCGAAAAATCTGCGGGGCGAATCGATCGGCACCAATAAAGCAGCTTCTGTGCCATGTTTGCGAACCAGGCCGTCCGATCTGGCGCACAGCCTTGCTGCATCTGCGTTTGCCGGCGGCGGACACAGCCCGCGCCGGGCCGCCGCGCCATCCGGCGGGATTTGAATGCACCAGTTACGTGCATTCACCGGTTTGGCAACGACTCATATCTTCATTTTGGTGCATTTGAATAAAAATGCACCATTTTCGCGCATTCATGATGCTTCGGCGGTTGAGTGCGCCGTTGCGCGCCGCCGGCGCCCCGCACACCTGCGCGGTATGCACCGCGCGCTAGAATGATCATTTGGTCCGAAGGAGATTGACGCTCATGAGCACGCTCGAACAGCTGTACGCGCAGGCGGACGCCCGCCGCACCGGAAATCAACTGCCTTACGCGGGCGCGGTATCGCCCGCCGAGGCGTTCGAGTTGCTGCAACTCGATCCGCGCACGCGTCTCGTCGACGTGCGCACGCGTGCCGAACTCGACTGGGTCGGCCGGCCGGTTATCGGCGATGGGCAATACGCGCATGTCGAATGGACGCGTTATCCGGGCGCGGTGCCCAATCAGGAATTCATGCAGCAACTCGCGCAGGTGGCATCGCCCGATACGCCGGTGCTGTTCCTGTGCCGCAGCGCCGCGCGCTCGAAGCTCGCCGCGATCGCCGCGACCCAGGCCGGCTTCACCAAGGCATACGACCTGCTGGAAGGTTTCGAAGGCGACAAGGACGGCCAAGGGCATCGGAAGACGGTGTCGGGCTGGTGTTTTCGCGGGTTGCCGTGGATCGGCGCCTGAAGGCCCGCGCTCTGGAAGCTGACGGGCCGCGCTTCGGCTGCGGTGAACCCGTGGCCTGACACGGCGCGAGGGCGGCCGGCCGCTCGCCGCCTGAAGTCCCGGGCGCCGCGGGAAGCCGCGCGCCGAGCCTGCACATGGTCGAGGTTCAATGTGACAGGCCAAGGATTCGCGAGCGGCCCGATATGCGTCTTGTCGAATGCCCCGGGGCACGGGTTGAACTGCTCGCCATCACATCGCAGCCGCAGCGCGAGTGATGGCGGAGAGTTCAGCCGCCGCGATTCGGCCTGCCCTCAGCCCACCACTCGCCCGCCGGTCACTTGCCCGGCTTCGCCGTCGCGGCCGCCACCTCGGGCTCGACGATATCGCCGCCGAGCAGATGCACGCCTTCGCGCAGCTTCACGAACGCCGCGGCCACCGCTTCCGGCTCGCCCTTCACGCCGAGATCGATATGATGCCGTGCATAAACGCCGCCGCGCTCCGCGTCGCCGACGCTCGGCAGGCTGAACACCCGCACGCCCGGAAAATCGCCTTCGATTTTCTCCATCAGCGGCGTGAGGCGCGACTCCGGCAACTCGAACACGAGCAGCGACTTCTCCGCATGCGGCATGGCGTGATGCAGGTGTGCGTACTGCGTATCGAGCACCCATTCGATCATCGGCCAGGCCATCACCGGAAAGCCCGGCACGAAATAATGCTGGCGGATCGAAAAGCCCGGAATCTTGTTGTAGCCGTTCGGAATGATCTCGGCGCCCTGCGCAAACGTGCCCATGTTCAGGCGATGCCGGTTTTCGGGCGTGTTCAGATCGAGCGGCGCCGGCGAGTTCGCCGGATACATGTCGCGGATGCGCTCCTGGATCAGCCGCGCGGCGTCCGGATGCAGTTCGAGCGGCACGCCGAGCGCGGCCGCCGCGCATTGGCGCGTGTGATCGTCAGGCGTCGCGCCGATGCCGCCGGTCGAGAAAACGATGTCGCCCGAGTCGAACGTGCGCCGCAGCGTCGCCGTGATGCGCTCGGGGTCGTCGCCGACGTACTCGGCCCAGCCGAGCGACAGCCCGCGCGCGCCGAGCAATTCGATGACCTTCGGCAGATGCTTGTCGACACGCCTGCCCGAGAGGATTTCATCGCCAATGATGATGACGCCAAATGCCATTGCGGCCTCTTCTTGTTGGATCAATAGGGAACCGGCGCGCTCCGGCGCACGCCGCCATGCTCTTCCGCCCGCATGCGCTGCAGCGCGCGCAGGCAGTAGTAGCCGAACCACAGCGCCGAGAACACGAGGATGAACGCGTAAATCCAGATCGTCACCGCGGTGATCACCGGGAACAGCACGATCAGCCAGACCGACGACGCCCACAGCAGCGTCGGCAGCGAGCCGAGCAGACCGCTCGCGACGCCGATCAGCAGCAGCGGCAACCGATGGCGCCGCACGAGTTCGCGCCGCTCCTCAGGTGTCGCGTGCAGGGCCAGCGCGTCGTAGCTCATGACACGATAAGTCAGCCAGCCCCACAGGAGCGGCGGAATCAGCGCGAAGAACGGCGGCACGAGCCACAGCGGCAGCGTGACGATCAGCAGCACGAGACACACGAGCGTGGCCCACAACGCCTGGCCGAGGCTACCGTACCACGTTCCGCCGCGCCGCATTTCGAGCCCGGCGAACTGGCGGTCCGCGAGAAAGCGGATCGCGGCCGGCATCGACAGCATCGCGATCAGCAGCAGCACCGTGACGACGATCAGCGGAATCGCCACCGCGATCACGATGAACGGTGCGATCACCGCATGCAGGGTCGAAAAGCCGAGCCAGTCGAACAGA
This sequence comes from Paraburkholderia sp. Ac-20342, assembly GCF_017104985.1. NCBI lineage: Bacteria > Pseudomonadati > Pseudomonadota > Betaproteobacteria > Burkholderiales > Burkholderiaceae > Paraburkholderia > Paraburkholderia sp. Ac-20342. The sequence continues at coordinate 27,348 of NZ_JAAGPQ010000073.1, forward strand.
TGGTAAAGCGTCGCGGTGAAAGACCAGTCGTCGAGCCACGAGCGGGTCGCGCCCGTGAGCGTCTGCCAGAAAAACCACAGGGCCACGCCCCAACTGACCGTCGCGACGATGAACGGTTTGAAGGTCAGCCAGAGCATGCGCGGATGGAACGCGCTGGCGAGCGCGCGCCCGAACGAGCGCAACAGATCATTCATGCGAGCCGGTGCCTGCGAACGAAACGGTGAAAGAGAAATCGCGCCGGCGCCGACCCGACATACCGGGAAGCCGGCGCGTGCGCGCGAACGTGGACAGGATAAACCAGCAGGACGCACCGCCGGGAGAAGCCGGCGGTGCGAGTAAGCGTGCCCGGACAGGCGTCGGGTGGGTTCAGGCGGATCGGGCCGCGCCGGCGGTCCAACGCGGGCGAACTCAAACCGCGGCGGCGTCGTTGCCGGGCGCGCGGCGCTTCGGCGCGAGCCGTCGCGCAATGCGCACGAAGGCAAGCCAGTGCTGCGCCCAGAAACCCTCGCCGTAACGGCGGCCTTCGAGCTGGTCGCGGATGCCGGTCGGCTCCATCTCGCGATTCCACGAGGCGCTGCCGAACAGCATGTCCCACCACGGAAACAGCACGCCGAAGTTGCAGCCGTACTGGAGCCCTTCGTGACCGTAGCCGATCGCATGATGGCGGCGATGAAACGTCGGGCTGACCAGCAGCCGCTCGCCGAGCCAGCCGAAATACAGGCGGATGTTCGCGTGCTGCACGCTCTGTGCGAGATTCGTGATCGCGACGAGCACGACGAACTGCGACGGCGGCACGCCGATCACGAGCGCGATCACCGCGAAGAACGAGGCCTGCAGCAGATCGTCGAGCAGATGGTTGCGGTCGTCGGCCCACAGCGACATCTGCCGCTGGCTGTGATGCACCGCGTGCAGCTCCCACCACACGCCGATGCGGTGCTGCCAGCGGTGATACCAGTAGCCGGCGAAGTCGAGCACGAGCAGATACATCGCGAACGTGACGAGCGGCTGCGTGGTCACGCCGGGCCACAGATTGTCGAAATTGACGTTCGCGATGCCGCGCATGCGCAGCCAGCCCTGCACGTTGTCGAAGAACGGCTGCAGCGCGAAGAAAAAGAACAGGTTGAGAATGCCGAGCTTGGCGATCCACGTGTAGAGCACGTCGACGCGCACCGCCTTGCGGTTGTCCCACCGCTCGACCGGGCGCAGCGCCTCGAGCGGCCGCAGGAGCGCGTACATCGCCAGCACCTCGAACACGCCGACGATGACCCAGTACAGGCTGTCGTACGTGTCTTCGTCGTAGTCCATCAGGTCGAAGCGGTACAGCAGCGGCTGCACCACGTCGACGTACAGCCAGGTTTGCACGGCCGAGACGAAGCTGTCGAGCGAAGAGAAAATCAGATGGAACATGGTGCTGGCCTGGTTGCTTCGTGAGGTTGCCGCATCCGGTCACGCCGCCGCGCGGGCTCCCTCAGGCTCCATTCGGCGCGGTGACCGGCGCGCGATTGAAGAAGTAGATGCCGTGCGGCGAGCGGCCGACCGCGATGGTCTGGATCAGCTTGCGCGTGTTCAGGTCGATGATGCCGACGTGCTTCGCAAAGCGGAACGTAACCCACAGATAGCGTTTGTCGGCCGAAAGTTCCATGTCGTCCGGCCCCGGCATCAGACCGGTGATGTCGCCGACATTGGTGAGCGTGTCTTCGTCGATGATGCTGATCGTGCTGGCGACGCGGTTCGACACCGCAACGTGCCGGCCGTCGTCGAGCGAGCGGAAGTTGTGCGCGCCCTTGCCCGTGTGGATCGTCTTCACGACCTTCTGGTTGCGCCAGTCGACCACCGCCACGTAGTCCTCGCCGGTCATGCCGACGAGCAGGTATTTCTCGCCCGGCGTCATCCACAGGCCCGCCGGCACCTTGCCGACCTTCATCTTCCATTTCACGGTTTGCGTGGCCAGGTCGATCGCAGCGAGCTCGCCCGAGACCTGCAGCGTGACGAACACCGTCCTGCTGTCGTTCGTGAACGCCATGTGGCTCGGCATGACCGCGAGCGGCAGGCGCGACGCCAGCGTCATCTGGTTCTTCTGGCTGTCGTAGTGATAGATGTCGAGGCGGTCGAGCCGCAGGCCGGTCGTGACGAGCCACTTGTGGTCGGGCGAAAAGCCGATCTGATACGGGTCTTCGATGTTTTCGACCCAGCGCTGCACCTGGCCCGACTTCGGATCGACGAACATCAGGTTGTTCGACACCGAATTGGCGACGATCAGCGAAGAATTGTCCGGCGTGACCATCAGGTGGTGCGGTTCCTTGCCGGTCGGCACGGTGCCGACGACCTGGTGGCTGTTCTCGTCGATCAGGCTCAGCGTGGCTTCGCCGGAATTGAGCACGATCACGTTATTGGCGTGGGCCGCCGGAGAAAAAAAGCCTGCTGCGGCGACCAGCGCCGCGCCCGCGGCAAACGTTGCTGTCAAGCCGGGAAGAAAAAAATTACGCATGAAAACTCGCTTCGGAGAACAACCGTCATTGTAGAACGTTTGCCGGGCCGAGCGGTTGACTCAGGTCGCCACGAGACGCCGTGAAAATGAAGGGCGCGATGCGTCGCGACGGCTTGCGTGCATTTCGGAATCCTCTGATATCCAGGCGCCCCTGCGAGACCGGACACTTCTTCTCAGCGCACGGGCACCGGCGTTCGCGCCGGTGCTCTTCCAGACGCTTACCCCATCAACCCAGGCGCGTGACGCGGGGGCTCGGGCGCACCCGCACGCAAGCGCAGACGGACGGGCCTGAAGCACCTTGTCAGGCACCGTGCGCTTCCGCCTTGCCTGTTGTCGGGATTGACCGGAGCCATCAAACGGGCCGAACGGACCGAGCGGACCGGTCGCGCCCGATTGATTCGCGTGCCGCGCGCCAAACCATAACGTAGAGGTTGCATTGACGAGTAAAAACCTGGTAGTGATTTGCCGTACCGCGTCGCACCCGGCGCCGGCCGCTTTGGAAGCCGCTTTGAAGACCGATCCGCAGGCCGCCCCCTTCACCGGAAACCGTCTGTCGACGCGCAGAAAAACCACCGCGCGGGCCCTGCAGGGCGCGGCCGGTATCGCAGTGGCCGCGGCGGCGCTCTACGCCGCAGACGCGGCGGCCGCCATCAATACGGTTCAATCCGACACCGCCAGCGCCACGGGCAATTTCGCGGTCGCCATCGGCGACGCGGCCAATGCGAACGGCGACGCCGCAGTCGCGGTCGGACGGCAGGCCAGCGCGCAGAGCAACGGCGCGACGGCGCTCGGCTTGTCCGCCAATGCGCAAGGCCAGGCCAGTCTTGCCCTGGGCCAGGGCAGCGTCGCGCAAGGCGACAGTTCCAGCGCCGTCGGCATGAACGCAAGCGCTGAGGCGGACCGTTCCACCGCCGTGGGCATCAACGCCACCGCGCTCGGTATCGATTCGATCGCGGCCGGTTCGGCCGCGACGGCGGCGGGCGACGCCACCTCCGCATTCGGCGCCTTTGCCAACACAGCGGGCTTCGGCTCCACCGCGCTCGGATACGCGGCAACGGCGAACGGCGACAACGCGTTCGCAGCCGGACTCCTCGCCTCGGCCAGCGCGGACTCCAGCATTGCGATCGGCGCTCATGCCGCCGTCAGCGGTGTGAGCGGCGTCGCACTCGGCGCGGCCGCACAGGCAAGCGGCGGCAATGCGAGCGCGATCGGCCCGGGCTCCGTGGCCTCGGGCAGCAATGCCATTGCGCTCGGTTACAACGCGAACGCAAGCGCCGACAACAGCGTCGCACTGGGCGCAAATTCGAGCACCACCGCGGACCTGTCCCAAAGCGCCTATGCGCCGGCGGGAACCGGCGCGACAGCGATTGCGGCGCCCGTCGCAACCGGCGAAGTCTCGCTCGGCTCGGCCGGCAACGAGCGCCGCCTGACGAATGTCGCGGCAGGCGCGGCGCCCACGGACGCCGTCAACGTCAGCCAGTTGAGCGCGGTCGACGGCAAGGTCGATGCGCTGGCACAAAGCAGCAGCCAGCATTACTTCAAGGCCGACGATCCCGCGGACGGCTCCGACGACGCCGTCGCCGACGGCACGCACGCGCTGGCGGCCGGCAGCAACGCGAACGCAACGGGCGCCGACGCGGCAGCCTTCGGCGCGAGCGCCAGTGCGAATGGCACCGCCACGACGGCGCTCGGCGCGCAAGCCGCGGCCAGCGCGACGAACGCGACCGCGGTCGGTGCGTCCTCGTCGGCCTTCGGTGCCGACGCAACCGCGCTCGGTGCGTATTCCGTCGCGAACGGCGCCGGTGCGATCGCCCTCGGTTACGGGGCCAGCGCAACGGCCACCAATGCGGTGTCGCTCGGCTATAACGCGAGTGCGCTGGCCCCGAACTCCGTCGCGCTCGGCCAGGGGTCGATTGCGGATCGCGCGGGCGCGGTGTCGGTCGGCTCCGCGGGCAACGAGCGCCAGATCACGAACGTGGCCGCCGGTACCGCCGACACCGACGCGGTCAACGTCGCCCAGTTGAAGGCGGTGAGCGACCAGAGCGCGGCGACGGCCGCGAAGCTCGACGGTGCAGTCATGTACGACACGAACGCCGACGGCAGCGTCAACCGCAACAGCGTCACGCTCGGCGGCGACCCGGCAAGCGGCACCGTGATTCACAACGTCGCCGACGGCGTGCTGGCGTCCGACGCGGTCAACCTCGGTCAGTTGAACTCGGCGCTCAGCGGTGCGATCAGCAACGCGGTGGCCGACTCGGCCAACCCGCTTTTCAGCGCGGACGGCGACCGCAATAGCGAAGCCGCGGTGGCGTCGGGCACGCACGCGGTCGCGGTCGGCGCCAACGCGCAGGCCACCGCGGCGAACGCAACCGCCATCGGCGCAAACGCCGTCGCCGGCGGCAACCAGGCCACCGCGCTTGGCGCGGCCGCGAACGCGAGCGCCGACAACTCGGTGGCGCTTGGCCAAGGCTCGGTTGCGGATCGGGCGAACACAGTGTCGGTCGGCGCGGCAGGCCAGGAGCGTACGATCGCCAACGTCGCGGCCGGCGTGCAAGGCACCGACGCGGTCAACGTCAATCAACTGCAGCAAGGCATGGGCGGCGCAGTCAGCCAGGCCAACCATTACACCGACGACCAGATCCGCTCGGCACGCCGCGACGGATACGGCGGCACGGCAACCGCCCTCGCGATGGCCGGCTTGCCACAAGCGGTCTTGCCGGGACGCGGCATGGTTGCCGTGGCGGGCGGCACTTACGGCGGGCAGTCGGCGGTGGCGATCGGTGTGTCGCAGCTATCGAATACCGGCAAATGGGTCTACAAGGTCCAGGGCAGCGCGGACTCGCGTGGCCAACTCGGTGCCTCGATCGGTGCGGGGATGCACTGGTAGCAGGAATGGCTTAGGGCTTCGAGCGGGGTGCGTCGGGATAATCGACCGCCCCGGTTATCACAGCCGCGCAGACAGCGAGTGGTCATAGCGGCACCCAGGCACGCAATGACGGCACGGCCAGCGCGTGACATCGCTCCCACAAGCGTCACGCGCTAGTCGTTGCGCGCGGCGATTCACTCGCACAGCGTGAATCGCGCGCGACGCTCCCAGACAGCGTCCGGCATGCCGCCACATGCGCCACGCCCTGCCCTCACCGCTGCATCGACTCCCAGACCTTGTACAGGCGCTTGACCGAAACCGGCATCGGCGTGCGCAGCTCCTGTGCAAACAGCGAGATCCGCAACTCCTCGAGCAGCCAGCGGAATTCGGCGAGACGCGGGTCCAGCACACCGCCGCGCTGCGACACCGCGCGCTGGTAGTGCTGCAGCAGCGGCTGGAATTCGGCGAATTGCCGGGCGTCGCGTGTCTGGTCCGCGCGCAGCTTGTCGATGCGCAGCGCCATCCCCTTCAGGTAGCGCGGGAAATGCGCAAGCTGCGCATACGGCGTATCGACCACAAAACGCTTGCCAACCAGCGCATCGAGCTGGCTCTGCAAATCGGCATAGGCGGCGGCGAACGGCTTCGCTTGCAGCAGCTTCTTCGTCAAGCTCGCGTATTCGCCGAGAATCTGCCCGACGAGCCGCGAGATTTCCTGCGCGAGCAGCGTGAGGCGGCTGCGGCCTTCGTCGCGGCGCGTGTGGAAACTCGCGTCGTCGTCAGGCAGCGGGTCTTGCAGGCAAGCGCGGTCGAGCGCGGTGTCGATCAGTTGATCGCGCAATTCCTCCTGCGTGCCGCGCGGCATGAACTGCATCGCCATCTCGCGCAGCCCCGGCAGGTTTTTCTCCAGGTACTTGATCGGCTCCTTCAGTTGCAGCGCGAACAGCCGGCGCAATCCCGCGCGATGAATCCGTGCTGCTTCTTCAGGCGAATCGAACACCTCGACGTCGCAATGCGTGCCGCGATCGACGAGCGCCGGATAGCCGAACAGCGTCTGACCGCCACGGCGAATTTCCAGCAGTTCGGGGAGCTTGCCGAAATTCCACGTCGTCAGTTTTTCATACAGCGCCGTGCCCGCCGCACTCTCCTGCGGCGCGGTCTGCGGAACCGCGGCCGCCCCCTTGCCGCGTGGCGTGCCGCCCGCGTTCGAATCGACGGCTTGCGCGGGCGGTGCCACACCGCCGCCGCCGGCATCGGCCAACGCCGCGCCCGCCGCGCTCGACACGAGCTTCTGGAAATGCTGCTGCGCCTGGCCGCCGAGTTCGGCGCGCAGTTGCGAGAGATTGCGGCCCATCGCGAGCTGCCGCCCGTGCTCGTCGACGACCTTGAAGTTCATGAACAGATGCGCGGGCAGCGTCTCGAGTTTGAAGTCGGACTGCTTCATCGCGACCTGGGTCTGTTCGCGCACGTCGGCGATCAGCGCTTCGAGCAGACCGCCCGCGCCGAAACGCTGCGCGCCGTGCCGGTCGGCGAAACCGGCCGCGTATTCGGGCAGCGGCACGCAATGACGCCGCAGCTTCTGCGGCAACGACTTCAGCAACAGTTGCGCTTTCTCCTTGAGCATGCCCGGCACGAGCCATTCGCAGCGGCGCGCGTCGACCTGATTCAGCGTAAAGAGCGGCACCGCGAGCGTCACGCCGTCGCGCGGCGTGCCCGGCTCGAAGTGATAGGTGAGCGCCATCTCGATGCCGGCCATCGTCAGCCGCTTCGGGAACAGGTCGGTCGTGACGCCGGCCGCTTCGTGCCGCATCAGATCGTCGCGCGACAGGTACAGCAGGCGCAGCTTGTCTTCCGGCTGACCGCTCTTTTTCACCTCGTCGCGATACCAGCGCTCGAACGACGCGCCGGTGTATATGCCGTCCGGCAGCGCCTGATCGTAGAACGCGAAAATCAGTTCGTCGTCGACCAGCACGTCCTGGCGGCGCGACTTGTGTTCGAGCTGTTCGATGTCGGCGAGCAGCTTGCGGTTGTGCGCGAAGAACGCGAGCTTCGTCTCGAACTCGCCTTCGACGAGCGCGCCGCGAATAAACAGCTCGCGCGCGCGCGCCGGGTCCTGCTTGCCGAAGCTCACGCGCCGCCGGTGATAGATCGGCAGCCCGTACAGCATCGCGCGCTCGAACGCGGACACCTGCGCCGCGCGCTTTTCCCAGTGCGGCTCGGAGAGCGATTTCCTGAGCAGGTGCGCGCCGACCTTCTCGACCCACTCGGGCTCGATCTTCGCGATACAGCGCGCGTACAGGCGGCTCGTCTCGACGAGCTCGGCGGCCATCACCCACTTGCCGGCCTTTTTCACGAGCGCCGAGCCGGGCCACAGGTAGAACTTGATGCTGCGCGCGCCGAGATAGTACGGCTCGTCGTCGGCCTTGAGACCGATATTGCCGAGCAGGCCGGTCAAGAGCGCGAGATGGATCTGCTCGAAGGTCGCTTCGGCGTCGTTCAGGCGCCAGCCGTGCTCGCGCACCACAGTCAGCAATTGCGAGTGAACGTCGCGCCATTCGCGCAAGCGCAACTGCGACAGAAAGTTCTTGCGGCACTCGTCCTGCAACTGCCGGTTCGACTTCTTGTGCGCGATCGCTTCCTCGAACCAGTTCCAGATTCTCAGCCATTGCAGAAACTCGGAACGCTCGTCGGCAAAGCGGCGATGCGCCTGGTCGGCCTGCTCCTGCGCCTCGATCGGGCGGTCGCGCGGGTCCTGCACGGACAACGCGCTCGCGATGATGAGCACTTCCTTCAGCGCCTGCTGGTCGCGCGCGGCCAGAATCATGCGGCCGACGCGCGGATCGAGCGGCAGGCGCGCGAGTTCGCGGCCGAGCGGCGTGAGGCGGTTGTCGTCGTCGACGGCGCCGAGTTCGTTGAGCAGCTGGTAGCCGTCGGAAATCGCGCGGCCCGGCGGCGGCTCGATAAACGGGAAGGTTTCGATCGCCGTCAGATGCAGCGACTTCATGCGCAGAATCACCGAGGCGAGCGACGAGCGCAGAATTTCCGGATCGGTGAAGCGCACGCGGCCCTGGAAGTCGCTTTCCTCGTACAGGCGAATGCAGATGCCGTCGGCCACGCGGCCGCAACGCCCGGCGCGCTGGTTCGCAGCGGCCTGCGAAATCGACTCGACCTGCAACTGCTCGACCTTGTTGCGATACGAGTAGCGCTTCACGCGCGCGAGCCCGGTGTCGACCACGTAGCGGATGCCCGGCACCGTCAGCGAGGTTTCGGCGACGTTGGTCGCGAGCACGATGCGGCGCGCGTTCGAGGTGCGGAACACGCGCTCCTGCTCGGCCGCCGACAGCCGCGCGAACAGCGGCAGAATTTCCGTATGCGGCGGATGATGCTTGCGCAATGCCTCGGCCGCGTCGCGAATCTCGCGCTCGCCGGGCAGGAAGACGAGCACGTCGCCGGGGCCTTCGCGGCACAGTTCGTCGACGGCGTCGACGATCGCTTCCATCAGATCGCGGTCGGTCTCGCGCTGGGTTTTCGGCCGCTCGCGCCCGGACGGCCCGGACTGTCCAGACGATGACGCCGTACCCTGCGCCGCCTTCACCGCCGGGCTGTCCTCGACGATCGGCCGGTAGCGCACCTCGACCGGATAGAGACGCCCGCTCACCTCGATCACGGGCGCGGGTCGGTCCTCGCTGCCGAAATGGCGCGCGAAGCGGTCGGCGTCGATCGTCGCCGAGGTCACGATCAGCTTCAGGTCGGGGCGCTTCGCGAGAATTTCCTTCAGGTAGCCGAGCAGGAAATCGATGTTCAGGCTGCGCTCGTGCGCCTCGTCGATAATCAGCGTGTCGTACGCCTTGAGCAGCGGATCGGTCTGCGTTTCGGCGAGCAGGATACCGTCGGTCATCAGCTTGACCGACGCGCCCGGCGCGAGGTTGTCGTTGAAGCGCACCTTGTAGCCGACCACTTCGCCGAACGGCGTGCCGAGTTCTTCGGCGATGCGGCGGCCCGTCGCCGACGCGGCGATCCGGCGCGGCTGCGTATGGCCGATCAGACCCGTGCCGCCCGCGCCGAGGCCGCGGCCGAGCGCGAGGCAGATTTTCGGCAGCTGCGTGGTCTTGCCCGAGCCGGTTTCGCCCGAGACGATCACAACCTGATTCTGTGCAATGGCCCGCGCGATTTCGTCGCGACGGCCGGAGACCGGCAGCGCTTCGGGGAACGTGATCGGCGGAATCGGGTTCGGCTCGACGACGCGTGAAGGGCGCGGAGCGCGGGGTTCGCGTGGGTCGCTCGTGCGAGGTCCGCTTGAGCCGCTGGCTTCGCGGACTTCGCGCGGAGCGCGGGGTTCACGTGGCTCACGCTGCTCACGCGCCTCACCGGTCGCGCGATGTCCGCCCGTCCCACCTGTTCCGCGCGCTTCACCTTCCGCATGCGGCCGATGCGACTCCCGCCGCCCGTCGCCGCGCCCCTCATCGCGTCCGCCGCCGCTTTCGGCAGCGCCCACAGAAGACGACAATTTCTGCGCAGACATATCCGACGCGCGACGCGACTCACCGCTCGGCACCGGCGCATGGCCGTGCCGGGACTCACGCGCCCCGCCGCGCCGATCCCGCTCGGCGCCCGCAGCCGGAACAGCAGCGGCAGCCGGCGCAACCTTCCCCCGCTTCCCCTCATCGCCCTGTTTCACCTCGCCACCGCCCTCATCGCGGCGCATTTCGCGCGCCGCCGACAAACTGCCTTTCAGCCCGGACAACTGCTCGGAAAGCGACGCAGACGATCGCTGCGCCTCGCCCCCTCGACGCAATTCGCGCGCCGCCTGCGATGCATCGGACTGCGTTTCCCGCGCAGGGGCGCGCGGCGCGTCGCCGGGGTTCGTCTGAGCGGCGGACGGCGCCGGATTCTCGTTCGCCGCAGCGGGGCTTTTGGGTACATTTGACATGGGGGCGCATTATAATCCCCGGCATGAATTCCCAAACCGACCTCGTCCCCGCGCCCGCGAACGGTCCGGCCCCCGCCGACTCGCCGGAAACCCTCGCCCAGCACGCGCAATTCGTCGACTGGATGCGTTCCGTCGCGCCTTATATCCACGCGTTCCGCAACAAGACGTTCGTTGTCGGTTTCGGCGGCGAAGTGGTGCATCAGGGACTCCTGAATGCGCTCGTGTCCGACATCGCGCTGTTGCAGGCAATGGGCATCCAGATCGTGCTCGTGCACGGTTCGCGTCCGCAGGTCGAAGAGCAGATGAGTCTGCACGGCGTCGAGTCCGAGTTTTCGCACGGCATGCGCATCACCGACGCGCATGCGCTCGAATCCGCGAAGGAAGCGGCCGGCGAAGTGCGCCTCGACATCGAGGCCGCGATCAGCCAGGGCTTGCCGAATACGCCGATGGCGCACGCGCACATCAGCGTGGTGTCGGGCAACTTCGTGACGGCGCGGCCGGTCGGCATTCTCGACGGCGTCGACTTCCAGCACACGGGCCTCGTGCGCAAGATCGACGCGGATTCGATCCGCCACTCGCTCGCGAGCCGCAAGCTCGTGCTGCTCTCGCCGCTCGGTTTCTCGCCAACGGGCGAGGCATTCAATCTGTCGATGGAAGACGTGGCCTCGGCCGCCGCGATCGCGCTGCGCGCCGACAAGATCGTCTTCCTGACCGAAACGCCGGGCCTCATGGGCGCCGGCGAGGAAAGCCCCGAACTGATCCACGAACTCTCGCTCGACGACGCCTACAAGCTGCACGAAAGCGGCGAAGTCACCGGCGACGCGGGTTTCTACCTCAAGCATTCGATCCGCGCCTGCCGCGGCGGCGTGCCGCGCGCGCACATCATCCCGTACGCGCTCGACGGCAGCCTGCTGCTCGAACTGTTCCTGCACGACGGCGTCGGCACGATGATCTCGTACGAGAACCTCGAAAGCCTGCGCGAAGCGACGCCGGATGACGTCGGCGGCATTCTCTCGCTGATCGAGCCGCTCGAAGCGGACGGCACGCTGGTACGGCGCGGCCGTCACCAGATCGAGCGCGACATCGACCATTTCTCGGTGATCGAGCACGATGGCGTGCTGTTCGGCTGCGCGGCGCTGTATCCGTATTCGCAGGAGCGCATCGGCGAAATGGCGTGCCTGACGGTCGCCCCCGAGGCGCAAGGCACGGGCGACGGCGAGCGTCTGTTGAAGCGCATCGAGCAGCGCGCGCGGGCACGCGGCCTCACGCGCATTTTCGTGCTCACTACGCGCACCGAGCACTGGTTCCTCAAGCGCGGCTTCGTCAAGGCCACGGTCGACGACCTGCCCGAAGACCGGCGCCGGCTCTACAACTGGCAGCGCAAGTCGCTCGTGCTGATGAAGCAGCTTTGAGCGGCTTACAGGCCTACGGCCCACTAGCCCGCTAACCGGTCCCGGCCGGTCCCGACAGGCGTCTGCCCGCCCCAACACGATTACAGGAGAATCACAGCATGACTCGTATGGTTCAATGCACGAAGCTCGGCAAGGAAGCCGAAGGCCTCGATTTCCCGCCTCTGCCGGGCGAACTCGGCAAGCGGATCTACGAAAGCATCTCGAAGGAAGCCTGGCAAGGCTGGTTGAAGCAGCAGACCATGCTGATCAACGAAAACCGTCTGAACATGGCCGATCCGCGCGCGCGCCAGTATCTGATGAAGCAGACCGAAAAGTTCTTCTTCGGCGAAGGCGCGGATACGGCTTCGGGTTACGTGCCGCCCTCGGCGTAAGTCTGCCGCTTCCGGACCGGTTTGGTTGGCGGCGCGAGGATCGGCGCGCGCCGTCACCTAACCGGCCCATGCCCACGCCGGTCCACAGAGCGGTATCGACACAGAAAATCCGCGCCGCGAGCGCGGATTTTTTTCGCCCTCTTTTCGTCCTCACCTCGTTGGCCTGTGGTCGGCCTGTCGCCGGCATGGCCCGCCAATGTTCTAAACAGTCCGTTTTTTACGGCTGTTCCGACCCCGCCCAATCCCCCGCCCAGCAAGGGATGGCGCCATCCAACCGGCTCTCGCGGGGAGACCCGGTTTGCACGATCCTCTGCGATCGTGCTATCATGTGCTTCGTTTCAACAGCAATTCACCTTCATTCGCGCTCTTTTCAAGTTGGTTCGCCACGCTTTTTCCGCGCGTGCGGCATCCTGAATCGAGCTGTTTTTAAACAAGAAGGCTCGTCGGTCGTTTCCCCGCGCAAGCGGCAAATTCAAGATCGGCCTTTTTCGTTTCAAGCCTTCAGTGGCGCATGGGTCAGCTTCCGGCCAACCCGGCGTCCGTCATGCATCTGCCCCCCTTCCACGGCCACGCAGGTGCAACAGTCAGCATAATCTAGACGAGTGTTTTTTCGCGACATAGTCGCGGGGCATGGGCGTTTGCTTTGGTTCGCCGCCTCTTCCGCCGCCGGGTAACCGGTGCCGCGGAGGCCACCGCCTTGCTCGCGAAATTGCACTTCCAGCAACCGTGGCGGAACGCATCCCGAGTTTCGTCGCAGTCAGTGGAGTTATCACCTTGACCGCTTCCAGCAACGGCTTCTGGCGACATCACAAAAAAGAACAACGCCTCTCCCTCGACGACATCACTGTCGTCGACCACTCACTCCTCAAACGGGCCGTCGGCGCGATGGCGCTCGGCAACGCGATGGAATGGTTCGATTTCGGCGTGTACAGCTACATCGCCGTCACGCTCGGCAAGGTGTTCTTTCCGTCGTCGAGCCCGTCCGCGCAGCTGATCGCCACGTTCGGCACGTTCGCCGCGGCGTTCCTCGTGCGCCCGGTCGGCGGCATGGTGTTCGGTCCGCTCGGCGACCGCATCGGCCGTCAGCGCGTGCTGGCGATGACGATGATCCTGATGGCGGCCGGCACGTTCGCGATCGGCCTGATTCCCGACTACGCGACGATCGGCATTCTGGCGCCGGTGCTGCTGCTCGTCGCGCGTCTCGTGCAGGGCTTCTCGACCGGCGGCGAATACGGCGGCGCGGCGACCTTCATCGCCGAATTCTCGACCGACAAGCGCCGCGGCTTCATGGGCAGCTTCCTCGAATTCGGCACGCTGATCGGCTACGTGCTCGGTGCGGGCACGGTCGCACTGCTGAGCGCGGCGCTGCCGAGCGATGCGCTGCTCTCGTGGGGCTGGCGCGTGCCGTTCCTGATCGCCGGCCCGCTCGGCCTGGTCGGCCTCTATATCCGCATGAAGCTCGAGGAAACGCCCGCGTTCAAGAAGCAGGCCGAGCAACGCGAAGCCGAAGACCGCGCGCTGCCGAAGCAGTCGTTCAGCCAGTTGCTCGCGCAGCAATGGAAGCCGCTGCTGCTGTGCGTCGGCCTCGTGCTGATCTTCAACGTGACCGACTACATGGCGCTGTCGTATCTGCCGAGCTATCTGTCAGCGACGCTGAACTTCAACGAAACGCACGGCCTGTTCCTCGTGCTGCTCGTGATGGTCCTGATGATGCCGATGACGCTTGCCGCCGGCCGCCTGTCCGACACGGTCGGCCGCAAGCCGGTCATGCTGTTCGGCTGCGTGGGCCTGTTCGCGCTGTCGGTGCCGGCGCTGCTGCTGATCCGCATGGGCACGGTGCTGCCGGTATTCGCCGGCCTGATGATGCTCGGCATGCTGCTGTCGTGCTTCACGGGTGTGATGCCGTCGGCGCTGCCGGCGCTGTTCCCGACGAAGATCCGCTACGGCGCGCTCGCGATCGGCTTCAACATTTCGGTATCGCTGTTCGGCGGCACCACGCCGCTCATGACCGCATGGCTCGTCGAGCGGACCGGCAATCTGATGATGCCCGCGTACTACCTGATGGGCGCATCGCTGATCGGCATCGTGTCGGTGCTCGCGCTGCGCGAAACCGCGCGCAAGCCGCTGCCCGGCTCAGGTCCGAGCGTCGCGACGCGCGCCGAAGCCCACGCGGTGCTGCGCGGCGAGCGCGAAGCCGAGGAGATGGACGAGCGGTATGCGGCGGCGGCGCGTGCCTGATGGTGTGACTCGGGAGTAAGCCACGCGCGCTACCGCTACATGCCGATCGATTCATGAGCGGATGGCGCGGTGCTGTTGAATACGGACCGCACGCACAAGCGAAGCTGTTCGCCGCCACGCAATTGATCTGCGATTACCCGCCGGCGTGAGTACATCACATGCGTGCACCACATGCAGCCGCGCGCCGACTCCATGGTCAAATCGCCGACCTCGGTAATCGAGTGCGTGGCCATCGCGCAGGCGCAACTGCCCGCGTTCAGCCCGGCGATGCGTGAGCGAGTGCTCCGCCCCCCCAGAAAGCAGTTCCCGCCAGACGAAAGCGGGCCGGTGACCTTCACCGGCCCGCTTTTTTTACGTCAGCAGCGCATCGAACGTCGCGCTGACCTGCTCGCCGTCGATAAGCAGCATGCCCGCGCACACCGGCAGCTTGAAACGTCGTGGCCCCGCGCTGCCGGGATTGACGAACAGCACGCCGTCGCGCTCGCCGATCGACGGTTTGTGCGAATGGCCGCTCACGACCACGGCGATGCCTTCGTCGCGCGGCGCGCAACCGAGGTCGGCGATATCGTGCACGACGAGAATCGTCACCTGCTGCACGATCAGCCGCGCGTGCGTCGGCAACGAAGCGGCCCAGTCGCCGGTATCGTTGTTGCCGCGCACCGCCGTGACCGGCGCGATCCGTGCGAGCGCATCGAGCACGTCCGGGTTGCAGATGTCGCCCGCGTGCACGATCGCGTCGCAGCCTTCGAGGTAGCGCAAAGCTTCGGGGCGCACGAGATTGTGCGTGTCGGAGATGAGCCCGATGCGGCTCGCGCGGGGGAAAGAGCGCACGGAGCGCACCTCGTCCGCACGCGAGGCGCTGCCCGCCGTGCCGGCGCGCCGATCGCCCGCATGGCGGTCCTGCAAGCCGATCTGGCGAGGCCGAAGCTGCGCATTCGCCGATGGCGGGACGCCGGAAGAAGTCAGGTAATCGTGCATCGCCCGGCGTGCCTCACTCCGCCCGTGGCCCGGCGGCCACTTCGCGCGCCGCGCGCTCGCTGCGCGGCGCGGCGAGCATGCGCCGCGTCAAGCCCTGCACGACGACCGATACCACCGCCGCGCACGCGAAGCTCGCCGTCACGCCGTATTGCGGCAGCATCGTCGCGGTCACGGCGAAGAACGCCGCGAACGAGCCGCGCCCGATCACCATGCCGCGCGTCAGCCGCGCGACGAAGTCCGCGCCGTGCTCGCGCTGCGCCGACACCGCGAGCACGCTGCCGAGCAGCGGAAACACCGACAACACCCCGCTCCACGCCGCGCCCATCGAGGCCGACAGCGTGGTCAC